>JAIORC010000277.1 GCA_021108335.1 Phycisphaerae bacterium | reverse complement strand
TCGCGGTGGCCTGGGAAGGCCACCGCGCGTAGGGTGGGTGCTTGCACCCACGCGGGAACTTGGAGCGGCATTGCGTTGTGGGGGTTGTGGGGGTAGAATTTACGCGATATGGAAAAGCTTATAGACACGTTGAATGCGTTTGGGCAGCCTGGCGTGGTGCTGGTGGGCGACTTCATGCTGGACGAGTACGTATACGGCGACGTCGAGCGGATCAGCCCCGAAGCCCCCGTGCCGGTACTGCGGGTAAATCGCCGCGAATACCGTAGCGGCGGAGCCGGCAACGCCGCCGCCGCTATCGGCGCGCTGCACGGGCGGGTTTCCTGTGTGGGCGTCATCGGCAACGACGCAGCCGGCTGTCAGTTGGCGGATCTGCTGAAAGACGCTGGTGCGGATACTTCCGGCCTGATCGAACGCGACGACAGGCCCACCACGTCCAAGACCCGCTACGTCGGCTTGGCCCAGCACAAGAACCCGCACCAGATTCTGCGAGTCGATGAGGAACTGACCGACACGCCGGACGATGAATTGCGCCGGCAGATACTGGCTGCGGTTACCAAGGCTGTCTCAGCCGGCAAGCCGACCGTGGCCATCCAGGATCACAACAAGGGCGTGCTCGCCGATACCGGCGCGCAGGAGATTATCGCCGTCGCGCGGCAGGCCGGTTGCGAGGTGATCGTTGACCCCGCCCTGATAGACGACTACAGCCGTTACCGCGGCGCGACGCTCTTGACGCCCAACCGGTTCGAAGCCCGGCTGGCCAGCGGCGTGGACATTACCGACGAGGCGTCTCTCGAAAAGGCAGGCCGAAAGATTCTTGAAATTACCGAAGCCCGCGGGCTGGTGATTACACTGGATCGCCAAGGGGCGTATCTGTTGACCGATGACGGGCCTGGCCAATTGATTCCGCCGATACGGCCTCACGAGGTCAGCGACGGAACGGGCGCGGGCGACGCGGTTATGGCGATGCTGTCGGTGGCGGTGGCTGAGGGTTGCCCGTTGCCGGACGCGGTAATGCTGGCCAATGTCGCCGGCGGGCTGGAGGTCGAGCGGTTCGGCGTCGTGCCGATAACGCCCGGCGAGATAAAGGCTGAGCTGCGCCGCGCGATCGGCATGCGGCGGTCGAAGATTATGGATCGCGAGGCGCTGGCGGTGGAATTTGACCATCTCCGGCGGGAAGGGACAAAAATCGTCTTTACCAATGGGTGTTTCGATCTGATGCACATGGGTCATGTAACGTATCTGCAACAATCCCGCGAGCATGGCGGCTGCCTGGTGGTGGCGGTCAATTCCGACGACAGCGTCCGCCGCCTCAAAGGCCCAACCCGGCCGATCTGCAGCCAGGACGAGCGGGCGTCGATGCTGGCTGCCCTGGAGTGCGTTGATTACGTAACGATTTTCGACGAGGACACGCCTGCGGAGGTGTTGGAGGTATTGCGGCCTGACGTTCTTATCAAGGGTGGCTCGACATCGTTCATCGTCGGCAAGGAGTTTGTCGAGGGTTACGGCGGGCAGGTTCATCGCCTGGGGCTGGTCGAGGGACGCAGCACGACAGAAATTATCAACAAAATCGTGAAAAATTACGATAATAATAATCAATAAACAGTTTAAATCCTAAATCCGAATATCGAAATCCGAAACAAATTCAAAATTCAAAAAGACTTGCTTTGCGTGGCGATGCCGTTTTTGTTTTGAATTGTTTTCTTTGAATTTTGAATTTGTTTCGGATTTCGGATTTTGATATTCGGATTTACACACACAAGTCCGGCTTGGCAATGATAAGCCGTGCTCTAATGCTACTGATGGATTGCCTTTTAAAATTATGGAGAGTTTTGACATGTCTGACAAAGCCGTCTTTTTAGATCGTGACGGGACTATAATTGAAGACCCCGGCTACCTTGCCGATCCGTCCAGAGTCAAGTTGCTGCCGGGCGTGGAGTTGGCGATAAAGTCGCTCCGGCAGGCGGGGTATAAAATTGTGGTGGTTACGAATCAATCGGGGGTGGCCCGCGGGCTGTTCTCCGAGGACGACCTCGAGTCCATCCACGCCGAAATGCGGAGGCAATTCGCCGAAAAGGGCGCGATGCTCGACGCGATTTACTACTGCCCGTATCACCCAGCCGGCACGGTAATGCAATACGCCCGCGAGTCTGACCTGCGAAAGCCCTCTGCCGGCATGCTGCTTAAGGCGGCGGCGGAGATGGATATCGATCTGGCTGGCAGTTGGATGGTCGGCGACAGCGCGCGGGACGTCGGCGCCGGCCAGCGTGGGGGATGCCGTACCATACGCATACTTACGCCCGCGCATGATGTCATCCGGCCGGCTGCGATGAGAAAAGAGGAAGACGAATTTCACGCCGACTTCGACGTGCGAAACCTCGTGGACGCAGCCAGGATGATTATGCGGGAAGCCGCACGGGACGCCGGCGGCGTCGAGGAGGCCGACGACGTTACTCCTCCGGTCCGCAGGACATTCACGCTGCCCAAGGTGCCCTTCCTGTCAAAGCCAGCCGCCGATCCGGCGGCGGATGACCCCCCCGCGCTCCCCGTAAACACCTACCAGCCGGCGGAGAATGACTCTCCCACCGCGTCCGATGAAACAACCCAGCCGTCGGTGGATTCCTCGCCGGAGGGGTCCTCGCCGGAGGATTCCGACATGCCCGATGGGGTTTTTGGCGGCAACGACAGCGAGGTTCGCCGGCAGATTCTCCAGCACGTCCGCCAGATGTCCAAGCAGGCCGAGCACGAGGAATTCAACCTGGCCAGCATGGTCGGTGGGGTGGCCCAGGTGTTGACGGGGCTGTTCCTGCTGCTGACGTTCTGGAAGGCGATAGGCTACGGCGAAACCGCCCAGGCCACGCTATGGGCAATCGTGGCTGTGGTCTTCCAGGCAATGTCTCTGACATTCTTCACAATGGCGAAAAAACAGAAGTAACGCCCCGACACGCCATCTATATCATTGCGGAAACGGAAAGAAGTATGAGTCCAAAGAAGGCCCTCATTGTCAGGCTTATTGTCTTACTGCTGCTAGCGGCAGTTGCAGTGTGGAGTTATCTGTCAAACATGCCCACGACTGGCGAAGAGCTTTTCAGGGCGGTTTCTGATGGATACAGAGCGAAGGTAGAGCGACTTCTTCAAGCAGGAGTTAGTGCGAATACCAAAGGCGGCGGAGCTGACGAAGCGGTCTTGGCGGAGGCATTGAGGAACGGCCGTACGAGAATCGCCAAGCTGTTGCTGGACAAAGGTGCCGATGTGAATACCAAAGGTAACCGGTTTGGCCGAACGGTCTTGATGCTGGCATTGGAGAAAGGTCATACGGAGATCGCCAAGTTGTTACTGGACAAAGGTGCCGATGTGAATGTCCATGATCTGCTCGACGAAACGGCCTTGATGGTGGCATCGAAGAGTGGCAATACGGAGATGGTCAAGCTGTTGCTGGACAACGATGCCGATGTGAACGCCATGGGTGGTAACCCCTTCGGAACGGCTTTGACGGCGGCTGTGGCAAAGGGCCATACAGAGATTGTTAAGCTGTTGCTGGACAAAGGTGCCGATGTGAACGCCATGGGTGGCGTTCCCTTCGGAACGGCTTTGACGGCGGCATCGGATAATGGCCATACGGAGATTGTTAAGTTGCTTAAGGCGGCAGGGGCGAAAGAACGTGGGAGTTTCATAAAGAAAAAGGCGAAGTAATGTTCCGTCGCATCATTTATATCATTGCGGAAACGGAAAGAAGTATGAGTCCAAAGAAGGCCTACCTCGTCAGGCTTATTGGCTTCATCGTCAAATGTATTGTTCTAGTGCTGATAGTGCAATGTGTTGCGTGGTGTTTGTCAGACAAGCAAGCTGGTGATCGCAAAGCCCTTTACCGGGCTACTAGAGATGGAGATACGGCAAAGGTAAAACAACTTCTTCAAGCAGGGGTTAGTGCGAACACCAAGGGAGGTGTGCTTGACGAAGCAGTCTTGGTGTTGGCATTGAGGGATGGTCATACGGAAATCGCCAGGTTGTTGCTGGGCAATGGTGCCGATGGGAACGCCAAAAGTAACATGTATGGTGGCGAAACAGCTTTGATGATAGCATTGGGGAACGGCCATACGGATATCGCCAGGTTGTTATTGGACAAAGGTGCCGATGCGAACGCCACAAGTCACTGGCTCGGCCGAACGGCCTTGATGGTGGCATTGGATGACGGTCATACGGAGAACGCCAGGCTGTTGCTGGACAAAGGTGCCGATGTGAATGCCAAAAGTGGCGGGCTCGGCGAAACGGCCTTGATGATAGCATCGGAGAAGGGCAATACGGAGATCGTCAAACTGTTGCTGGACAAAGGTGCTAATGTGAATGCCCAAAGTGATGTTTTAATTGGCTACACGGCTTTGTATGCGGCATTGCGTGAGGGCCATGCGGAGATTGTTAAATTGCTTAAGGCGGCAGGGGCCGAGAACTGGCTGCGAACACAAGAAGGTGGGGTTATAAAAAGTGGGGACGCGAAGTTATATGGGATAGGTGGGCCGTGTTCTGTAACCGTGACGCCGAAATCTCCCGCTGGGAGTGGCACGGCGACGCCATGAGGAACGGCGTAAAGATTATTTTTGGCCGCACAGGTTTGTAACCTGTGCGGAAACGGAAAGAAGTATGAGTCGAAAGAAGACCCGTATCGTCAAGCTTATTGCCATCGTGCTGATAGCGACAGGTGCAGTGTGGTGTTATCTGTCATACAAGCAAACCGAGCAACCTGCTAGCAGCGAAGACCTTTACTTGGCGGTTTATGATGGAGACACGGCGAAGGTAAAACGACTTCTTCAAGCAGGGATTAGTGCGAACACCAAAGGCGGCGTAGATGACGAACCAGTCTTGATGGTGGCTGTGGAGAAAGGTCATATGGAGATTGTCAAGCTGTTGCTGGACAACGGTGCTGACGTGAATGCCAAAAATTGTGGCTTGTTCGGTGCCGACACGGTTTTGATGGTGGCTGTGGAGAACGGCCGTATGGAGATGGTCAAGCTGTTGCTGGCCAAAGGTGCTGACGTGAACGCCCAAGGTGGCTCGTTTGACCAAACGGCTTTGGCGAAGGCATCAAGTAATGGCCATACGGAAATGGTCAAGTTGTTGTTGGATAATGGTGCCGATGTGAATGCTGACAATGGCAGTGCCCTCCAGGCAGTGTCAAAGAACAGCCATACGGAGATCGCCAAGCTGTTGCTGGCCAAAGGTGCCGATGTGAATGCTGAGAATGGCTGTGCCCTCTGGATAGCATCAATGTATGGCAACACAGAGATGGTCAAGTTGTTGCTGGTCCGAGGTGCCGACGTGAACCTTAATAGCATGGCTCTCCGGCTAGCATCAGAGAATGGCCGTGTGGAGATAGTCAAGTTGTTGTTGGCCCAAGGTGCCGATATGAACGCCAAAAGCGGTCAGCTCGGCGAAACGGCTTTGGAGGTGGCATCGGGAAGTGGCCATACGGAAATCGTCAAGCTGTTATTGGCTCAAGGTGCCGACGTGAACGCTAACAGTGACAGTGCTCTCTGGACGGCATCCTGTGGAGGCCATACGGAGATTGTTAAGCTGCTTAAGGCTGCGGGGGCGAAGAGCCGCCTGCAGACGAAAGAACGTGGGAGTTTCATGAAGAAAAAGGATAAAAAATGAAGCGAATTGCGATGATGATGTTGGCGGTGATGTTGGCGGCTGGGTGTAACAATGCGGCCGAGAAACCGACGAAGTCCGAGACGGTGGAGAATGCTCAGCAGAAAAATGTCGAGCAGAAGGCCCAGAAGCAAAACGTCGAGAAGAAGTCGAAGTCTCCCGCTGGGGCGGCGAAATCTTCTGGGCGGCTGGACTTCAGTAAGTTGCCGGTTCCCAAGGCGATGACTACGGCTATGGACGCGAAGCACCAGGC
>JAIORC010000228.1 GCA_021108335.1 Phycisphaerae bacterium | reverse complement strand
GCAACCTGTGGCTGGCACAGTAGGGGAGTCTGGTGGCACAGGTTTGCAACCTGTGCCGAGTGCAGTAGAGGAGTTCCATCGCGTGGCTGCACTTGACGAAGGAGATCGCCCATGGTTAAACGCCAGGACTTTTGAGGGATTCGATCCGTATCCGCCCGGCCAGCCGGCTTCTCCAGACTTGATACACTCAATCCGTAATTTGCCCCATATCAGGATGCGGGGGGCAACTTATTTTGTGACCTTCCGTATCAAGAAGGGTCTGGTTTTAGAACCGGCGGATCGCGAAGATATTCTCGAAGCGATGTTACATTGGCATGGTGTAAAATGTGTCATATATGCTGCTGTGGTACTTGAGGATCACGTTCACATGATCCTTCGACCGACAGGCGAACACAACTTGTCGGATATACTGCATAGCGTGAAGCGGTACTCGGCCCGCCGGATCAATCAGAGAAAGGACAGAGAGGGTGTCTTTTGGCAAGATGAGTTTTTTGATCACATTGTTCGAGATAGCGGATGGTTGACCCGGTTCATTTACTATATCTGTGACAATCCGGTCAAAAGGGAGTTTGTCGGGAAATTCGATGAGTATGAGTGGCTATACGTTAATGCCGAAGAAGTTTCCACGGAACAGGAGCGGCCGTTTGGGCACAGGTTGCAAACCTCCTTGGGACACAGACAACAAACTGTTGTCGGTAGCCACAGGGGCGATCAAAGGCACAGGTTACAAACCTGTGCCACCAAACAACAAACTTTTGCCGGCGTGGAAGAGGATGAGGTCATCCGCGTTTACACGACGCGGCCGGATACGTTGTTCGGGGCCACCTACATGGTGCTGGCTCCGGAGCACGCGCTGGTGGAGCAGATTACCACGGACGAGCAGCGCCAGGCTGTCCGGGAATACGTCGCCAAGGCGGTCAACAAGTCCGAACTCGACCGGATGGCTGACACGAAAGAAAAAACCGGCGTCTTCACCGGCGCATACGCAATCAATCCCGTTAACCGCGAAAAAATCCCCGTGTGGGTAGCCGACTACGTAATGATGGGCTACGGCACGGGTGCGATCATGGCTGTACCCGCCCACGACGAGCGGGACTACGAATTCGCCACGCAGTTCGGCCTGCCTATCCTGCCGATTCTCAAGCGGCGCGACGAAGCTGACGCCCGCTACTGCGTCGAGATGGCTGCCGAGCAGTTCGCCCTGCTGTGGGCGCACTTTACCGCACACCCGGATAGCTGCCCAGCCCTTCGCGGCATTGGCGCGGGCAATATCGACAGCTTCACGCCCAGCGGCAAAACCTACAACCCGACAATCGACGACCCCAACGTCAACCCGATACTGGTGATGTCCATTCAGCGGAAGCGGATGATTTTCGTCGGCGCCGACGGCTTGGGGCCACTGGCCGGCATCGCGGGCGATATGGAAATGCGCCCCGCGCCCGTGTGCATCTCCAGCCTGGACGATACGCTGGAATATATCCATAGCGGGCAACTGGACGGCCTGTCGCCGGAAGAAGGCAAAGCCAAAATCACCGCCGACCTCGAAGCAGATGGCCTCGGCATGGGTGCAATCCAGTACAAACTGCGCGACTGGCTGTTCAGCCGGCAGCGATACTGGGGCGAACCGTTCCCCATCGTCCACTGCGAAAAATGCGGCACGGTAGCCCTGCCGGAAAGCTCCCTGCCGCTGGAACTTCCGCCGATGGAAGATTTCTCCCCCGCTTCCAGCGACGACCCCGCCGCACCGCCGGCACCGCCGCTTGGCAAAGTTACCGACTGGTCGCAGACCGCCTGCCCGACCTGTCAAGGCCCAGCCACCCGCGAACTGAACACCATGCCCCAGTGGGCCGGCAGTTGCTGGTACTATCTGCGGTATCTCGATCCGAAAAATTCCGAGCGGTTCTGCGATCCGGACATCGCGGAATACTGGATGGGCCAGGGCGATTCCGGCGGCGTGGATTTGTACGTCGGCGGGGCCGAGCATGCCGTGCTGCATCTGCTTTACGCGAGATTCTGGCATAAGGTGCTTTACGACCTCGGCCATGCTGCGACGCCCGAGCCGTTCTACAAACTGTTCAATCAGGGCATGATCCGCAGCTTCGCCTATCGCGACAGCCGCAATGTGTGCATCGGCTACGACGATGTCGACTTCCGTGAGGATGGCGGGTATCACAAGCAAACCGGCGAGAAGCTCAGCGCGTCCGTCGAAAAAATGTCCAAAAGCCTCAAAAACGTGGTGAATCCCGACGAGGTTATCGCCCAGTATGGGGCTGACACCTTCCGGCTTTACGAAATGTTCATGGGCCCGCTGGACGCGTCCAAGCCGTGGAACACCCGCGACGTGCCGGGGCTGTTCCGCTTCCTCCAGCGCATCTGGCGAATGATCGTCGGCGGCGAGGAAGACAACCAGGCCGCGATTCTCTCCGAAGCTTCCGACGAGAATATCGAAATTGAAAAAGCCCTTCATAAGCTCATCAAGAAGGTCGGCGAGGATGTCGAGGCGATGAAGTTCAACACGGCTATCGCGGCGATGATGGAGTTCGTCAACGCCTGCTTTAAGGCTGGGGCTATCACGAACGACCAGGCCGAGCGGTTCGTACTCGTCCTCGCGCCGTTCGCGCCGCACATCGCCGAGGATCTCTGGCAGGCCCTGGGGCATGACCAGTCGCTGGCGCATGAGTCGTTCCCCGTCTACGACGAGGAAATGCTCGTCGAAGAGACTATCGAGCTGCCCGTGCAGGTCAACGGCAAAATGCGAGGCAAGATAACCGTCGCTGCCGACGCCGATCAGGACACGATTGTCGAAACTGCCCTGCAGGACGACAGAATCGCCGACTACGTTCAAGGCAAGGCTATCGTCAAAAAGATAGTCGTCCCCGGCAGACTGGTGAATCTGGTGGTGAAGTAGTTGGCCATCCATCATGGCGACCCCTGCGGTGTCGCCATGCCACCCATTCCTGATGTTTGGGTGGCATGGTCCCTTGGGGACCATGTACGGCTGCATAATACATTCATGACACGAAATACAAATAACTCGAACGTTGGGTGCCGTGGCGGGAGCGAAGCGACAGCCACGATGTTTGCCGCCGCCGGGCGTGTGCTGGTTGGTGGGGTTAATTCGCCGGTTCGCGCGTACCTGGCTGTGGGTGGTCAGCCGCCGTTTATCGCCCGTGGATGCGGGCCAAAGATTATCGACGTGGACGGTAACGAGTATATCGATTACGTCGGCAGTTACGGGCCTATGATTCTTGGCCATGCCCATGAGCGGGTTACGACTGCGATAAACCTGGCCGTGGGCAGGGGCACGAGTTTCGGCGCTCCGACGGAGGCGGAAGTCGTCCTGGCTGAGCGTGTCGTCCGGGCGATTGATTCGGTTCAAAAGGTGCGATTCACCAATAGCGGCACGGAGGCGGTGATGACGGCTATCCGTCTTGCCCGCGGCGTTACCGGCCGGGATAAGATTATCAAGTTCGTCGGCTGTTACCACGGCCATTGCGACGCGATGCTTGTGCAAGCCGGTAGTGGGGCGGCGACGCTGGGCATACCGAGTTCCCCCGGCGTACCTGCCGGAGCGACAAGCGATACGATTCTGGCGGACTACAACGACCTGCCCGCCGTCGCCAAAGCCTTCGCCGAACACGGCCGGCAGATCGCAGCCGTGCTCGTGGAACCGGTGGCGGGCAATATGGGTGTCGTGCCGCCGGCGGATGGTTTCCTGCCGGGCCTGCGCGACTTGTGCGACCGGCACGGGGCGATGTTGATATTCGACGAAGTGATGACGGGTTTCCGCGTCGCTCGGGGCGGGGCGCAGGAGCTTTACGGTGTCCGGGCGGACATTAGCACGCTGGGCAAGGTCATCGGCGGCGGCATGCCGGTTGGCGCGGTCGGCGCGTCGGCGGAGATCATGGACAATCTCGCCCCGGTTGGCCCGGTGTACCAGGCCGGCACGCTCAGCGGGAACCCGGCGGCAATGGCAGCCGGCATCGCGACGCTGGACGTAATCGCTGGGGATGCGGATTTTTACACGAATCTGGAAGCGACGGCGGCGGCGTTGGAAGCGGGACTACAAGCTGCGGCGCAGGCTGCGGGGCTGGAGTCCAAGGTGCGGCTTAACCGCGTCGGTTCGATGTTGTGCTGCTTCTTTACGGGGGCATCCGTTACCGATTACGCCTCGGCGGCAGCAGCCAACGGCAAGGCCTTCGCAGCCTGGTTCAATACCATGCTCGCCGAGGGAATCTATTTGCCGCCAAGCCCGTTCGAGGCGATATTCGTCTCCGCCGCACACAAGGCCGAGGACATCGAATCAACCTGCCGGGCCGCAAGAAAAGCTTTTGCCGCCGCGGTGTTGCATTCCTGAATATTCTGCCGATAATCTAATAATAGCCAGAGGCTGGCTGATAATCAAAACACTGGGTGGACGATAACAAGAATCACCAGGTGGATGATAATCTAATGATAATCAGTGGGTCGCCATGATAAATGCGAGACCGCATGCTTCTGCAAGCAGAAGCATGGCACCCAATCCGATGTATTGGAACTGAATACTACGCGAATTAAACGGAGATATTACCAATGAGTTCATCCATAGAACCGGTGGAACTGCAAGGTGTGATGAAATCACTTCGCAGGGCGAAAATGCTGTTGTTATTGTTGATTTTTATCGCCTTGGTGGTACAGGCGGCAGGGTTTGTTCTGGTCGAATTTACCGACCTGGTCGTCAGACCCTACAAGGCAGAGGCAACCGCTTCGGCTGACCAGCTTGGCCCGCCGGCGGAGAAGAAAGCAGATGCCGAAAAGTCAGCCGCGAGTAAACCAGCCGGGAAAGATGTCGCAACCGGGCAGGCTTTGACGGCGGAGCAGGAAAAAGACAAAAGCGCCGTGAAATTTCGCAATACTTTGCACTGGATTCTGCCGGGAGCCAGGTTTATCGGCCTTGTCAGCGGTAGCCTGGTAACTATTGTTCTCATGTTGGCGGTGATGGTTTCGCTTATGGGTCGTGGCGGCGGTGCGGCTCGGATGGTCGGGGCATTCTGCTGGTCGCTTATTCTGCTGGCTATGCTTACGCCGTGGCGGCAGATTCTCGGCGGCTCCGTTGCCTGCGGAGTTTTTTACAATCTGAGCGAACTGATGACGCAATACCGCAAGATTCATAATCTGGGCGCGGAAGAGTATGTCGCAATGAGCTTGTACTATGCACGGTTCCTTGGCTATCCGGCTGTGGCGTTGCTGGCATGGCTGGCAGTGCAGATAAAATTTGCCCAAGGCTACAAACGCATTGTGGGCGGCAAACCCACCGCCGGGCCGGGGCCGCTGGTGTAATCGGGCCATGCCCAAAATATATGACGGAACGAATGAACAGGCCGGTGTTTTTTTTGATTGTTGGAGTGATCCTGCTGGGCGGCTGTACGCCCACGACGATGCGGACATCTTCACCGGGCAGTTCACCGGAGTCCACATCGCCAGCCCGTTTGCCTGACGGCTCCCCCTCCGCCGGGCCGAACGCCAAGACCGATTCGGCCAGGCCCGCCAGAAGCATTAACATGATTCGTCTCCAACTGGTTACCATCGAAGTGCCCACCGGCATCGCCAGCGGTACGGAGGAACTCTGGAGTTACCTGGACGAAGAACCCATTGCGCTGCGATCCACCGTCCTGGGCCTCAACGGCTTTCGCGTGGGGATAGGACGGTCGGATTCATGGGAGGACGTCAAACGGGTGCTGAAAAAAATGACTGGCCGTGAGCAGAAGATAACAAATCTCCAAATTTTCTCCGGCAAGCCCAATCCCATCGTGCTGAAAACCAATCAGCCCATCCAGACGATTTTCACTTACTTCGAAGACCAGTCACTCAGCGGGTCGGACTATCCCGCCGGCGATAATATTCTGGCTATCAGTTGTTCGGTGGA
>JAIORC010000193.1 GCA_021108335.1 Phycisphaerae bacterium | reverse complement strand
GGCTATCCCGCAAAAAACGCGGGCTAACCATGCCACCCGATATCGTGGGAAATTGTACAGGCTTGCCCCAAGGGGGTTACAAACCCCTTGGGGGCAAGCCTGTGCCGCGAGATTTCCCTTTCCCGGGCGCTCGACATGGCTTTGCCCGGCGGGTATGCTTGGGCGTATGGACGAATTGACGATATTATCCACGATGATCGAGTTGGCGGAGCAGGCCGGCATGACGGTTCGCCGGGCACCGGCTGGCGAGTGGTCGGAGCATCCCGGCGGGGCGTATGTACGCCTGGGCAAAAAGCAACTGCTCTTCCTTGACCCGCTGGCCCCGACGGCAGACCAGATAAACGTAGCCGCTTCGGCGTTGCAAGGCCGCAAGGAACTCGAAGACCAATTCCTCCCACCGGAAATCCGCCAGCGAATTGATGAGCAGACTCTGTAGCTGTATCGCGATCAATCCACCCGGAACAGGCGGATTTCGTCGGGCTGTATCGTTAGCGAGAACGTCCCGCCGGCGGTGTGGATTATCGTGTTATCAGCCTTCATCTGCCACGGGGCGGCGTAGATGGGGACGATATATTTCCCGCCGCCGTCGCACGGCTTGCCGCCGCCCTGCCGACATGGGAGCGAAACTTCCGAGGTTCGGCGGCATCGCAGGATGAGTTGCTTGCCGTCGCTCTCGGCGAGCAGCGTCTGCTGCTGAGCCAACCCATACCACCCTACCAGCACCGCCGCGATAAGCACCACAGCCAGCACCAGAACCCGCAGCCGCTTGCGACGGATAAACAGCACCGCCGCCAAGGCTCCGCTAAGCAGCACTGCTCCGAGGAAAACGGTCTGCTTCAGACTCGCCGGCCAGACCGGCAGATCGTTTTCGAGGGCTTCGTATGCAGCCGGGTCGATAAACGCGTCGGCGGTCAGCAGATCGGGCGGCCAGGTTATCTCAGCGGTGATTGACAGCGGCGGTGCGGTTTTCGGATTCTCCGCGAGCAATTGCACGTCGTAGGCCTGCGACAACGCGATAGCCGGCAGGGCTACGGCAAGGCGAGCTTCGGCGTCGGGCGGAATCGCGATGGGGTATTCCATGGTAGGCCCGCCCTGCCGCCACCGCAGCCGCACGGTGCGATAGTCCGCCGGCGCGGATATCGTGAGAATCGCGGTACGGTAAGGGTGGTCGTCGGGGTTTTGCGTCTCGGCTACGGCAAGACGGGCAGTCGGCGACTCGGCCAAAGCGCCCGGGCACAACAAAAAGAGCAGCACCAACAGCCACCCAACGCACGCTGCCTGGGTGGCATGGCGACACCGCAGGGGTCGCCATGAAGAATCGCGCAAGCCGCGCGGTGGCCTTCCCAGGCCACCGCGGCACAGGTTGCAAACCTGTGCCACCCAACAACATGTTCTCCGCTTGCGTTGATTGTTCAAAATCGCCTCTGTCGTTGGATGAGGAATTCCAGCAGGGCTTTGTCGAAGGTTGTGGCGTTGTCGACGACGGCGAAATCCGCCCGGACGGCCTGGCACTGCTGGCGATATTCCTCGATGAATGCCCGGATTTCCTCCAGGTAGCCGGCCCGTAGCGCCTGCGGGTCGGCGTGGAGCTTCTGGCGGGATTCCGGCTCTTCGAAGCACGCCTGGCCGTCGAACTCGAAGGCTACCTCGGCGTGGTCGAGCACCTGGAAAATTATCACGTCGTGCCCGCCGTGGCGAAGATGGTGCAGCCCCTCGATAATCCGCTCCTGATCGCCCAGCAGGTCGCTGAGCAGGATGACCAGCGAGCGTTTTTTCAGCCGGCTGGCTATTTCGTGCAGGCAGTCTGCCAGTCGCGTCTGGCCGAACGGTTTCGTATGGGACAACGTAGTGAGAATATTCGTCAGATGCGCGCGTTTGGCCTTCGGCGGCAGAAACGCCCGTACTTTTTCGTCGAAGGTGAACAGCCCGACGGGGTCCTGCTGGTGGATCATCAGATGTCCCAGCGCCGCAGCGAGGCAAATCGCGTAGTCCATCTTGGTCATTCGCCCGCCGGTGGAAAAATCCATGCTGCCGGAGCAGTCCATCAGCAGATAGGCTTCGAGATTAGTCTCTGCCTGAAACTTCCTGATGTAGTAGCGATCCGTCTTGCCGTAAACGCCCCAGTCGATCAGGCGGATGTCGTCGCCGGGCGTGTACTTGCGATGCTCGGAAAACTCCACGGAAAACCCGTGAAACGGCGAGCGGTGCAAGCCGGTGATGAACCCCTCGACGATAAACCGGGCCTTGAGGTCCAGCCGCTGAATCTGCTGTATCACGTCGGGGCGAATATATTGTTCCGGGGCAAGCGGCATGGAAACGATTGTCGATTACAAGTCAGCCTTTGTCAATCCGGCAAACGAACAATATTCCAACGATGTTGGGTGGCATGGCGACACCGCAGGGGTCGCCATGATGAATCGTGTGGAAAACGCGTGGGTGCAAGCACCCACCCTACAATCGGCGGTATCAGTCGCCGGGGAAGTATTCCTGTAGGGGGCGGACTGTCCAGCTGTTGGAGGTTCCGTCGGGGTCTCGCAGTTCTTCGATGGCGGTAACGGCTGCGTCGGCTCCGGTGATGGTGGTTATCAGCGGCAGCATGTGCAGCGTTGCCAGTGCGCGGATTTTGCCTTCGTCGGTGGCTGGGCCGCGACGGGTCGGCGTGTTCAGCAGCATATCGACCTCGCCGTTGGTGATGAGGTCTTCGATGTTAGGCCGTCCCTCAGCCAGCTTGGGGATGTGTCGCACAGCCACCCCGGCGTCCTGGATATAGCGGGCCGTTCCGCCGGTGGCGACCAGTTCGAAGCCCATGTCCGCCAGCCGCTTCGCGATCGGGCCGACGGCGTCCTTGTCGTCCTTGTTGACGCTGATGAATATGGTACCGCTCATCGGCAGCATCACGCCGGCGGACATCTGCCCCTTGCCGAACGAAAGCCCGAAGCTCATGTCCACGCCCATCACCTCACCGGTGGATCGCATCTCCGGGCCTAGCACCACGTCCACGCCGGGGAATTTCGTGAACGGGAAGACACTCTCCTTTACGGAGGTCTGCTTCGGCGTGGGGGCTTCGGTTACGCCCAGGTCTGCCAGGCTGTGGCCGGCCATCACTTTGGCAGCGAGCTTCGCCCACGACACGCCGGTCGCCTTGGAAACGAACGGCACGGTGCGGGACGCACGCGGGTTGACCTCGATAATGTAAACTTCGTTGTCCTTGACGGCGAACTGGATATTCATCAAGCCGCGCACGCCGAGGCGCTTGGCCAGCAGATGGGCCTGGCGTTTGATTTCCGTGATAATTTCCGGCGACAGCGAGTGCGGCGGCAGCGCGCAGGCGGAGTCGCCCGAGTGTATGCCGGCTTCCTCGATGTGCTCCATCACGCCGCAGACGACCGCTTGCGGTTGATCATGGCTGGAGCCTGGCGGCGGCGGGCCGAAGTCGGAAATGCAATCGACATCGACCTCGATAGCCTGGCTGAGGAACTTGTCCACGAGAATCGGGTGGTCCCGCCCGACGGTGCTGGCGTCGACGGCCTTGGCCATGTAAACGTCGAGCTGCTTCTCGTCGGAGACAATTTCCATCGCCCTGCCGCCCAGAACGTAACTCGGACGAACCAGCACGGGATAGCCGATACGCTTCGCGACACCACGGGCGTCTTCCACGCTGATGGCGGTGCTGCCGGGCGGGCATTTTAATTTCAATTCGTCGAGAATCTCGCCGAACCGCTTGCGGTCTTCGGCGAGGTCGATGGATTCCGGGCTTGTGCCGATAATCGGCACGCCGGCGGCTTCCAGCCCGCGGGCGAGGTTCAGGGGCGTCTGCCCGCCGAACTGCACGATCACGCCATGCAACAGGCCGTCCTCGCCGAGCGGTTTGCCGTTGAGTTTCTCGCAGATATTCAGCACGTCTTCCTGCGTCAGCGGCTCGAAGAACAGCAGGTCGGAGGTGTCGTAGTCGGTGGAGACGGTTTCGGGGTTGGAGTTGACCATGACCGCCTCGTAGCCAAGCTCCTGGGCGGCGAAGGCGGCGTGGACGCAGCAGTAGTCGAACTCGATGCCCTGCCCGATGCGGTTAGGCCCGCCGCCGAGAATCATTATCTTCTTCTTGTCGCTAACGCGAACCTCGTCGTCGACGAATTGCTTTACCTCGCCGGTTTCGGCGTCCACCTGCCGGATGGGAGTTTCGTACGTCGAATAGTAGTACGGCGTAACGGCTTCGAACTCGGCGGCGCAGGTATCCACGAGTTTGTAGACCGGGTCAATTCCGAGCGACTTGCGATAATCGCGAACAGCCCCAGCCGTCGCGTTCCAGATAGTCGCCAACTGCACGTCGCTATAGCCCCACTGCTTGGCGAGGCGAAGCGTTACAGGGTCGATATCCTCCAGCCGCTTCGCCGCCATCAAGACACCCTCGAAATCCACCAGCTCCTTGATATGAATCAGGAACCACGGATCGATCCGGGTATATTCGTGCACCTGCTCGACGGTCATGCCCATCTTGAAAGCGTAGCGGAGATAGTAAAGCCGCCCCTGGCTGGGCACGGAAAGCTTGCGGCGCAGCTTGGATTCCTCGATGGGATAATCGGTGTCCTCGCCGGAGGTATCGTCGACGCCGCCGGTCGGCTCGCCTCGCAGATGCTTGAGCCATTTGTCGTTGCTGTCCAGCCCCAGGCCGAACCGCTTGACCTCCATCGACCGGATACCCTTCTGCAGCGATTCCTTGAAAGTCCTGCCGATGCTCATCGCCTCGCCGACGCTTTTCATCTGCGTGGTGAGCGTTTCGTCGGCATCGGGGAATTTCTCGAACGTCCAGCGGGGGATTTTCGTTACGCAGTAGTCGATGGTCGGCTCGAAGCAGGCCGGCGTTTTGCGGGTGATGTCGTTGGGCAACTCGTCCAGCGTATAGCCGCAGGCTAGCTTGGCTGCGATTTTCGCGATCGGGAAGCCGGTAGCCTTGCTGGCCAGTGCGGAACTGCGGCTGACGCGGGGGTTCATCTCGATAACAATCATCCGCCCGGTCGTCGGGCAGACGGCGAACTGGATATTGCTGCCGCCGGTTTCCACGCCGACCGCCCGGATAATGGCGACGGCAGCGTCTCGCATACGCTGGTATTCCTTGTCGGTCAGCGTCTGGGCGGGGGCTACGGTAATGCTGTCGCCGGTGTGAATGCCCATTGGGTCGAGGTTCTCGATGGAGCAGACGATGACGACGTTGTCGGCTTTGTCGCGCATCACTTCCAGTTCGTATTCCTTCCAGCCGAGCAGCGATTCTTCGACGAGAATCTCGCTGATGGGTGAATACTCCAAGCCGCGTTGGGCGATTTCCTCGAATTCCTCGGTGTTGAAGACGAATCCGCCGCCGGTTCCGCCGAGGGTATAAGCCGGCCTGATGCAGCACGGCAGGTTGACGAATTTGAGGATTTCGCGGGCTTCGTCTATCGTGTGGGCGACGCCGCTTAGCGGCATGTCCAGGCCCAGGCCCAGGCAGATGTTCTTGAACTCCGTGCGGTCTTCCGCCCGGTGAATCGCCTCGCGGGTAGCGCCGATCATCTCCACGCCGAATTTCTCCAGCGTACCGTTATCGGAAACGGCGACGGCGACGTTAAGGCCGGTCTGGCCGCCGAGTGTCGGCAGCAGCGCGTCGGGCCTTTCCTTCTCGATAATCTTGGCGACGCATTCGGGGGTAATCGGCTCGATATAGGTGCGATCGGCGAATTCCGGGTCGGTCATAATCGTGGCTGGGTTGGAATTGACCAGCACAATGCGATAGCCTTCCTCGCGGAGGGCTTTGCACGCCTGGGTACCCGAATAGTCGAATTCGCAGCCCTGTCCGATAATAATCGGCCCAGAGCCTATAAGCATGATGGTTTCTAGATCGTCGCGTCGCGGCATTAACGGCACATCCTTGTTGGTAAAATTCGCTACAAGTCA
>JAIORC010000244.1 GCA_021108335.1 Phycisphaerae bacterium | reverse complement strand
CGGAGGAGGGACTCGAACCCTCACTGCCTTGCGGCAACGGGATTTTGAATCCCGCGCGTCTGCCAATTCCGCCACTCCGGCTGATTTAGAACTACATTAAGGGAACCTCTCGAGCAATTCTTGTCGCATTCTTGCTACTGCGATGTTTTGGGTATATCGTTCGGTTGCATCGGCAATCCGAATGTCGGCTTTGTTCTTGCTCGATATGGCATTTGGTCGTTAACTGCTCTGAAACCCTGTGCCACCTGCAAATTCAAGGTTGACGGGCCAGCGGTATTCAGGCCAATCCGTCGGAACCATGGCAGGTACAATAGCGAATTCCGGCTTTGTTGGCAAGTATCTTGCTGGAACATCGCAAAAAAACTCTCCGGCGCTTTCAGGAGATTTCACGCTGGGTGGCAAGGCCCCTTGGGGGCCGTGTTCTGTTTCGTGGAAATTTGCTAATAATTGTGGCTGTCGCTTCGCTCCCGTCACGGCACCGGATTCCCACCAGAGTTGGGTGGTACAGACCGAATGGCTGGATGTAGCCCTCAACACAGCGTCTTGCTTTGACGACAATCATCAATACCCAACGCCTGCTTGACGGCTTCCGTCTTGCCGATATCAGGCTTGCCGAGCAACAAAAGACCAGATCGAGACTGCCCACGGCGAACTTACCCAGATAGCGGCCAAGATCGCAATAGTTCGTCACCGCGATAGCATCGTCGGGCAATGGGATCGAATTTTCGGTAGGGACAACTGTTTTTTTCAGGAATTCGCTTGACACTGGCCACATCTGGATATATCCTATACATACCAATGAGACAGAAAGGGTACTTAAGTGGCCGATACCAACCATTTGGGCTTGATAACAAAGCATTCTCCGATTCCGCTCTATGCGCAACTAAGGGATATCCTTAACCACAGGATACGTTCTGGAGATATTCGCCCCAATCAGCGGGTACCGAGTGAGCGGAAGCTGGCGGAGCAGTATGGGGTCAGCAGAATTACCGCTAAGCAGGCAATTCAGGAATTGGAGCAGAGCGGGACGATATATCGCGTTTCCGGAAAGGGTACCTACGTATCTGAGTTGAACGAATCAAGAGTCCGCCAGGCCCGTGAGCGTAAACTTATCGGCGTTCTTGTGAAGAATATAGCACCATTTTTTTTCGGCCAGATATTAACTGGTATTGAGGATGCGGTCAGACCTGATGATTACAGCGTCTTGTTTGGCAAAACCGAATATAACCTGCAAAAAACGCTGAAGTATGTGGAAACTTTCGCCGCCAAGCATGTTGCGGGTGTGGTTTTTGAGCCGATAACTACCGCGACTCCTCAAGATAACGCCGAGATTATCGGCGCTTTGCGTTCGTGCGGTATACCATTTGTTCTGATTGATCGCCCCCTGCCCGATGAGGCTTGCGACGTAGTTATCACCGATAACCGCGACAAAGCCCGGCAGATAACCGAACACCTCATACAGCTGGGACATAAGCGCATTGCTTTTGTCTACGACCGGCTTTGCTATACGATCGAGGAAAGGCTTGCCGGCTATCTGGACGCCCACAAGGCTGCTTCATTGCCGGTGGATAAGAGTTTTATATACGCCGTCGGCGACATATCTCCCTATGCGGAGCAATTCCCGGAGTTGGATGATCTGTTTATCGGGTCGAGCCGTCCTACGGCTATCTTTGCCGACAACGTCGAGTGGGCGATGGCTGTAATGGGCCAGGCTCGCAGGTTGGGCTTGGCTATCCCTGGCGATGTGGCTGTTGTCAGCTACGACGACGCGGACTTCTGTCGCCAACTGGACGTCCCTCTGACAACAGTAGTTCAGCCGCTGATCGAAATAGGCCGAACCGCCGGAAGCATCCTGCTCGACCGTATATCGGGTAAGGATTATCCACCCCGCCAGGTCGTGCTGAAATCACGCCTAAATATACGCAGCTCTTGCGGAACCAAAATGGCGAAAACCAAACTGATCGCACAGAGTATTTAAAATGAGATAAGAATCGTGATTAACAGAACATAAGGAGATTTGGATGAAAGAAAACAGGAGTAGTTGGTGCAAGCGGTAAATCTTTGGAGATGGCCTCCAGAGATGCCAGGTTAACAGGCCCGCTCGGGCCGTGAAAACGAAGGAGTAAGAAAATGAAAAAATTAGTTCTATTAACAATGTTGGTCGCAATGGTCGGCCTGTTTGCCTCGTCGGCGCAGGCGGATGCTGTTACCTTGCAGAACGGGCTGGACGGTTATACCGGAACCGAAGACACGATGCTACTTAGTGCTGACGGCAGAAACTTCGGAGGGATGTCCTACATGGAGATCAAGGAATATTCTGGATCTGGCCGTGGTCTGGTTCGTTTCGATCTCAGCGACCTCGACATTACCAATCTGGATATCAGCTCGGCGACCTTTTCCATGTATTGCTACCAGAAGGGCGGCGGTGGTACTACGAGTACAACGCTTTTTGAAGTATCATCTGCCAATGGCGACTGGGTTGAAGGAACCGGTACTCCGGGTACCGTGACCGGTGCAAGTACCTGGAGCTACAAACACTATACCACCGGCAACTGGGCTGGTTCAGCTGGATGTTCAACCGCCGGCACGGATTATGTAAGTACCGGACTTGCTACCGCAAGTGGTGCATCAGGAACATGGGTAACTTGGACCCTTTCGGCTGCTGGTCTCGAGTTACTTGAGGATTGGGCTGATGGCGCCAAGACAAATACCGGCTTCTATCTCCGACATACTACAGGCAATAGACTCAATTACCGGTCGAGCGAATACAGCACTGTATCCTATCGACCTAAATTGGATATCACTTACACCCCCGAGCCGGCGACGATGACGTTGCTGGGGCTTGGCGGTCTCGGCCTGTTGATTCGCCGCAAGCGGCGAGCGTAACGCCCTTCGCCAAAAGTGATAATTTATCGTAGTTTGGCGTGGCATGGTGGTAGCCATTGGGGTGAATCACCTCGCCGCGTCAAAGATGTTGAACAGTTCCAAATGCAGCGGCCTGTCGAAGGGTCGCTGCATTGCAAAGAAGGATTAGCAAAGATGAGAAACACAAGAAATGCGGTATTTGGAGTTGTACTGGTTGTGGCCATTCTGGTTCTGTTGCCGGGTTATGTGAATGCTGAAGTTGCTGTCATCCAGAGTGGCGATGACAATACTCTGATGAGTGCAATCCCAAATGGTAATGGTGGGGGAGACTCTAATCTGGAAATAAAAAACTATGGCGGCCAGGGCCATGGCCTGCTCCGGTTCGATTTCAGCAGATTTGGTAGTATTCCCAACACAAAGATTACAAGCATAAAACTTTCTCTGTATATGACCCGTGCCGGTGGCGGCAGGCAAACTCTCAGCATTCATGAAATCAAGGCTGCCAATGCTGATTGGGCAGCGGGAACCGGCGGTTCACGCGGAACTGTTCAAGACGGGATGAGTTGCTGGAACTACAGAAGTTACGATGCCGCAAAGCCATCCAAATGGGCCGGGGCAGCAGGCTGTTCAACTGCTGGGATCGATTATGAGTCAACGGCTATATCTTCGCTTGCTGTTGGCTCAAAAAGCGGGTGGTATGAGTGGACGATCTCGGCTGCTGGACTTGGTGTAATCAAGGCGTGGGCGGACGGTACCAAGGCGAACGCCGGTTTTCTGCTCAGGGCTGACCGTGGAAGGCGTAACTTCCGATCATTCTACAATGGTGGCGTTAATGCCAAGTATTGTCCCAAGCTGACGATTACCTACACTATTCCCAAATCGGCGCCGATTCGAGTGGCTGGCGAGGCGGACTTCTTCGCTGCCCTGGACCTGAACCGGCCGGGCATGGAGAACGCCAAGAAGGCTGTCGCAGCCAGCGACTGGCCCGCCGCCAAGAAGGCGATGCTTGACTACATGCGTAGTCGCAAGAACCCTCGCTTTATCGTGGACCGTTGGCGAAAAGATGAATTCCTGAAGCTCTCGCGAAGTAAATTATCAAAGGAACGCGCAGAGACTCTTTCAAAAGCCAACCGTATAATTGATCCAAAGTCCGACTGGCGGAAGGCCCATCGCGTCAATGGTAAAATAGAATGGGATCGTTTCAAGTGCGGCGCCGTTTGGGCCGGCGGGTGTATGCTGAACCGGATGGGCGACCTTAATATTCTCGGCAAGGCGCGGTGGTTGACCGACGACCGTAAATATGCCCGCTATGCCCGCGAACTTATGGAAAGCTGGATGGACTCCTGTCCCATGCCGCCGGTAGTGCGGAGATCCTGGCATAAGCGGAAACCACCATCGGTTATGTGCGTCATCGGCAATGCCTGGGGACAATCACTGGACGTGGCGGAGCGGATGGGGCATTGGGTTGCCTTCAACGAATATTTTGTGGATTCTCCCGAAATCACGCCGGAGTTTTACTATCGTTTCCTGGTAAGCCTGCTGGAACATGGCCGCTATATTCATACAATAAACAGTAAGGGTTTTAGCGGCGGCAATTGGCCTATTGTCGAGTGCGGCGGCCTGTCGCAGGTGGCGCTGATGTTCCCGGAGTTCAAGGAATCTGCCGCCTGGTGGAAGCAACTCAAGATGCTTCAGTCAATGCAGGCAAAAAAGATAATTCTGCCCGACGGTGTGCAAGACGAAAGATGCATCGGATACCATGAATGGTGCTACGAGAAATTCCATGCTACAGCCCTGCTGGCCAAACTGAACAACGTTGATTTGCCGGCCGGATTTGCCGAGATAGTCCGGAAAATGGGGTTGTATCGCGAGAGAATATCCTATCCAGGGCACAATGCCTGGCCCAGTATCGGAGATAACAGTTCAGTTACGTGGTGGACTGGCAGTAAAAAGATGGAGAAGCGGACGTCTGCCGCACCGGCCTACAATTCGACGGAACTTCCCTATGCGGGTCTTTTTGTTATGCGTAGTGGCTGGACATCGCAGGACAAGTTCCTCCTTTTCGACTGCGTACCCCCCAGATCCAGCGGTGTACACTGGCACAACAGCGCTTTGAACGTGGATATTTATGCATATGGCCGCCCCCTTATCGTCGATGTGGGCGGAGCGGGCTATGCGCAACCTCGCCACAGGAGCTATGAACGCCGTGTGCAAGCCCATAACATTATCGAGATAGCCGGCGAGGAAAACAGGGCGGATCCTAAACTCAAGCGTTGGCTGAGGTCGCCAGGCTTTGATTTGGCCGAGGGCACAGTCTCGGCCCGTTGGGCGGCAAAGATGTCCCGGCGGGTGCTGTTCGTGAAACCCGACTATTGGATAATCGACGATGGAGCCCACGTGCCGCACCGCTATCCCACGACGGCCAATGCGTATTGGCATTTGAACTCCCGGTCGGTGGTGGTTGGCGGCAAGCAGGTCGAGTTGTCAGCCAAAGGCGATGGGGTCGTTCGTCGTCGCTGGATGGGCGCCGAAGGAAAGAACCTTTCCTTTTATACCAACGATCCCGGCATCGGTAATATACTGGTAATTCCTGACGGATCGGAGAAATACGTCTCCCTGATGCTGATTGCCGACAAACCTACCGGCGGACACGTCGCCTGCTACCGACAAGACCCCCATCCGCCGAAAAAGACCCACCTGCGATTCACGACATTGATGTACCCGTTCCAGGGTACCAGCCGCCCTAAGGTGTCCTTCAAGGACGGTGTGGTGAAGATCGGGGATGACCGGGTGGATAGTTATTTCCGCAAAGGCAAGCAAACCGACGGCGATTGCGCCCTCGTCAGCCGACGGAGTGGGAAGGTACAAAAGGTTTTGCTGGTCGGCGGCAGCAATGTCCAAGGTGTTGTCCGGGCTGACGGCAAGGCGAAATTCATCATCGTTATCCGCAGCGGCGAAGCGATCGACGTTCAATTAATCGGAGCGGTAAAGGTTAAGCGACTCGAACTACCCGGCTTTGCGGGAATTAAAAAGGTAACGGTCAACGGAAAGCTCTGCGTGTTGTCCGAGGATAAGGGAATCCCG
>JAIORC010000059.1 GCA_021108335.1 Phycisphaerae bacterium | reverse complement strand
AAGCATCTTCCGAAGAGCATACGGATTAGCCAGGAGTTTAAGCGCCGTATCCTGAATGGTGAATTCGGGGTAGAGGGAGACCGTTTTATCCCGGTCAGGGCGCTGGCGGAGAAGGCATCCGTCTCTCTGGCTACGGCACAGGGCATCGTTGCGTTGCTTCGTGACGAAGGGCTGATACGCCTGCAGGGAAGGCGTTACGTTATTTCGCCCAACCTGGCTATTCAGAAACAGCAGGCCCACGAGAAAACCAAGGCGGAGACGCTCCCGGTGGGCCTGGTGGTAACGAATCTGGAAAATCCCTTCTTTACGCGGCTGGTCCACGAGGTTGAAATTATCGCGGATCAGCGCGATCAGAGGCTGATGTTGGCAAGCAGCCAGTATGATCCTGCAAAGGAGTCGGAGATTCTCGGACGTTTCAAGGAAGCCGGTGTTGGCGGAATTCTGGCTTGTCCCGGTGTGGCTCCTGAGACAAAAAACATATATTCCGCTCTCGATATTCCATTCGTATTCATGGGTCGAAAACCGGACGAAATGGAGGGGGCCGACGCCGTCGTCGTTCATAATTTCATGGGTGGCCAGAAAATGGCCCGTTACTTTATCTCTCGGGGCTTCCGTTCCTTCGGCTATGTCGGAATGGGCGCATTGGAGAACGATCCGCGACTTGGCGGTTTCCGGGCTGCCTTGAATGAGGCGGGGTACGAATTGCCCGATGCAAACATTATCCGCTGCCCGGGGTGGACGTCCAATGCAGCTATGTCCAGCTTCCGCGAGCATTGGAAGCGACTTCCACACCCTACCGCATTCTTCTGCTTTCATGATCTTCTTGCGGTTGGAGTGTTGCGAGCCTGCGGGGAGATGGGCCTTTCCGTTCCCGATGAGGTTGCTGTAGGCGGATTTGACGATCTGCCGATTGCGTCGGAGATACGGCCGTCCCTTACGAGCATGCGATACCCACTTGATGAGATGGCAAGGCTCGCCCTGAATCGCCTGCAGGAGAAAATTAGTCTGAACGTCCCGAAAAAGGGAGCCGTTGTTTATCTGGAACCCGAGTTGATCGTCCGACAAAGTACGGACGCGACTGCGGAAGAACCACAACACAAAGAGACGCACGAGTTCCTGTCGTATCAGGTTCTCTAGCTATCTCCCATACCTCAAAGGAATAACATGTCCGTTAAAGAAACAGGTGTAAGCTATTACGGTTTGAGTTACCCCGAACACGCCCGTCGCGATTTTCAGGAAATGATCGACCACAACTGCAACGCGGTGCTGTTGGCGTTATCGGAATTCGACATAGACTTCTGGTTTCCCAACATCAAGATCATCACGGAGATCGCCAAGGAAATGGGTCTGACCGTCTATCTGGACACGTGGGGTATCGGCAAGTGGTTCGGTGGTGAGCCGCCGAGCCTGTTCCTGAACAACAATCCAGGCAACCGCCAGGTCTCGGCGACGACGGGCGAATCTCTGCCCGCAGCCTGCTTCAATACGAAGGCCTTTCGCGATTATTTCTTCGGAATTTGCGAGAAGCTCGCCTACGAGGTGGACGCCGACGGCTTTTTCTGGGACGAGCCGCACTACGCGCTTCCCAAGAGCTACGCTTCCATTACCGGTGGCGCCGGCGACGACTGGGCCTGTCGTTGCCCATATTGCCAGCGGATGTTCGAGGAACAATACGGCTGCCAGATGCCGAAGCTGCTCACGCCCGAAGTCAAGGCCTTCCGGCACGACAGGGCGTTGGACATTCTTGAAACCGCGTCGAGAAAGATCAAGGCAATCCGCCCCAAGAGCAAGATAACCTGTTGCGTCCATGCCACGCTTGGCACGTACTATGTAACTGAAAACCGCGGTTACGACAACTGGGACAAGGTCGCCCGCTGCGATGCCTTTGACGTATTCAGCACGACCATCATTTCCTACCAGTTGCCGCAGCACTTCTTCAAGAATATCACGCAGCGGACGCTTGATATCGCCAAGAAGTACGACAAGGCTTCGCAGCGGTGGTTGATGAGCTACTACCAGGAACCCGAAGACCTGAACCAAATTAAAGATGTCGTCCATCTATATGCGGACATGGGAGTCGATAGTCTCTTTGGCTGGACTTATCGTGGCGGCCACGGGACGGTGTTGGCTGCTCCGCGTGCGTTGGAAGTCTGGGACAAGCTCGGCGAGGCCTACGGCGAGGTGCTTCAACGTTAGCCAAAGACAAACCTTACGAACCTTTACCTGTTTTTCTCTCATTCACTGAAAAGGACTATACAAATGACAACACAAAGCGAAGATATGGGCTATCTGCAGACGGCGATTGGCCTGATGCAGAAGGTCGAAAAAGAGCAATTAGGCAATATCAAGAAGGCTGCGGACCTGATGACCGACGCGATCAAGCAGGATCGGCTGATTAACGTCTATGGCGGAGGCGGCCACACGACGCTGGCGATGGGCGAGATATTCTTTCGCGCCGGCGGCCTGGCCAACATCAATCCGATCATGGAAACGGGTTTGTCGGTGTTCAACCAGGCGCTTAAGTACCTGGAGCTGGAGCGATGCGTCAACTACGGTGCCAGCATCATGAAGTACTACCAGCTCCAGAAAGATGACGTGCTGATTATCTTCCACAACATCGGGATAAACGCCGCGACCATCGACGCCGCGATGGAAGCAAAAAAAGCCGGTGCGAAAATCATCGCCGTCAGTTCGTCCCTGTGGCAAAACGAGATGCCGGAAGACCACTTCATCCGCCATCCCAACAAGAAGAACCTGTTCGACTATGCCGACGTATGCATCGACGACTATAACCCCGTCGGGGACGCGGTCGTCAATGTACCGGGATTCGACACGCCGATTGCGCCAATCTCAAACATCGTCGATTTCTACATCGCCCACCGTCTGGAAATTGAAACGGTCAAAGAGTGCGTCAAGCAGGGAATTACGCCTCCCGTATGGAACAGCGCCAACGTGCCCGGCGGCGATAAACTCAACGCCGAGTATGTCAAGAAATACTCACCCCGCGTCAAGTGTCTCTAAAGCGACATTGCGACTGAAATCAGGAGTTTACTATGGAAACAACCCACGCGCGACAAGATTTGAACGAGATGTTGGAAAGTCTCCTGCACAAATACGGCGTAACCCCGTCGCAGAAATGGCAATTGCTGCTGGAGCTTCGCAAAGCCGGCGACGGTTTGGCGTTGCTGTCGGGGCAATTACTAATGGACACCGACTTGGCCGATAGCTACGTGCCCCTGATGCCCTGGCGCAACGAACGCCGCTTTACGGAATTGAAGCAAATCGTTGAAACCCAGACCATCGAGCATGTTTCGACGCTTCGGCTCTGCTGCCTGACCGATAGCCAATCATCGACAATCGAGCAACTCCTGTATCGGGAGTTTGACCTGTGTGAATGGCTGGCCGGATCGACGATCACGGGAGTGTTCGCCAGTATCACCGAAGGGCGAGCGGCAAACGTGCTTGCACGTCTAGCCAATGGAATGCTTTGCGGCATTGAACTCGGGGTTGCGCTGCCGGCTGGGTCTACGGTAATCGACCGGCACGAGTTGATCGCCCGGCGAGGTGTCGCGTCGGACCGCGTAGTAGATACGCAAATGCCCCAGAGTTCCATTTACACATTCACCGCAAATGGCCAGGCAGAATACACCGACACCGATGCCGAGCTGTTCGGCTTGAGCGGTGAGGAGATAACCATTGTCCGTGCCGCGTACGACACGTTGGCCGATCCGGCATGGGCGGAGCAATGTCGTAAACAACACAGCCGGTTGGTGGCGATGGCGAAGTTGGCGATTGAGTCGGATAACAAGCAGCAATGGCTGACCGTGAAGGAGGAACAATCATGAAGCCCCTGAAAATCGCCATGTTGTCTTTGACGCATGGCCACACACGCAAATATTTCCAGACACTCAAGGATAACCCAAAGTTGCAGTGGCTGGCCGCCTGCGCGGATAGCGAAGAGATCAAGCAGCATTTCAACAGCGTTAACCCGGATGTGCCTTGCTACCTGGACGAGCAGGAGATGCTCGACCGACACCCGGATATCGAAGCGGTGATTATAGCCTCAGCCAACAACGAACATCTCCGGCAGACGCAGTTTTGCGTCGAGCGTGGCCTGCACATTCTGTCGATGAAAATCCCTACCTTCGACATGGACGAGTACGATCAGATGATCGACATGGTTGATCGTGCCGGCCTGGTTTGTCAAATTGAGTTGGAAATGCACTATAACCCCGTCGTACACCGGATCAAAAAACTGATCGCCGATGGTGAACTGGGATGTATTCTTTCCATGCAAGCGACAAATATCACACTTTCACCGGTGTGGGCGTTCCCGTGGCAAGGCGTTCCCGAGCAGAGCTACGGTAGTCGCATCCCGCTGCGTGAAGGTGACGGGCGATTCCGCGGCGGCGCGTTGTGCGATCACCCGCACATCTTCGACCTGGCCCGCTGGCTGACCGGCACCGGCTTTGACTATCTCTACGCCGATGTGGCTCCGAACCTGCGTACGGAACTGGAAGTTGAAGACATGCTGCTGGTCAACGGTAAAATGAAGGACGGCAGCTCGTTTCTGCTTGACCCTTCCTGGTCCCGGCTGGAAGAGCGACTAAAGATACCCGGGCCGGGTTGGGAAGTGTTTCCCAAACGCATGGAAGTGAATCTGATAATCAGCGGTGAAAAGGGCGTGCTGATGGCTGACTGCTTCGGCCCTAATGTGTATCATAATGGTGCGCCGAACGACCGCTATACAGTGCAGTATACGTATTTTGACGAGTGGATCGGTCTGATCGACGAGTTTGTCGATTGTGTCCGTAATAACAAACAGCCGAAAATCAATCTGAAATGGCACAGGCAGACAATTGAAGCGATGAACGCCTGCTATGACAGCATATCTTCAAACGCCCCTGTAAAAATAAATTAAAGGACAAAACGATGAACCCCCAAACTCCAGCAAGGACAATCTATCCGGAACCCAAAAACGCAGTATGGGAAGAAGGAAGCCTGAGTATTGACCGGCAAGTAATTTTAAACCTGCCGGAAGATTCCGCACACGCCGATTTTTTCCAGAAAACGTGGAAAAACTTCACCTGCGGAAAGATAGAGATTATCCTGAAAAGCAATCTCGGGCAGCAGGAAAACAGTTTTTTCGTTGAAGTTGACGGAACGCCGGAATTGCCCGCTCTTGCGGAAAAATCCACTTATGCTTTGACAATAAACGCTCAGGGCTTCGCCGCCGCGGCAGTTGACGGAACAGCCCTGAAACAAGCGTGGCTGACCATGCTGCAAATGCTGGAGCCTAAGCCGGGAACGCGACAAATTGAAGGCGCTCTACTTCCGCATGTTAAAATTCAGGATTACCCCTTGTTGCAATTCAGGTGCGCACATTTGTGTGTGTTTCCTGAAACAACACTAGCCGCCCTTGAGAAGAACATAAACCTGCTTGCAATGCACAAATATTCCCACGTGGTCATCGAATTCTGGGGCATGCTCAAGCTGGACGCGCTGCCTGAACTGGCTTGGCCGCAAGCGTATTCCAAATCCCAAGTCAAGCCGTTGCTGCAATGGGTACGCGAGCTTGGAATGGAACCAATTCCAATGTTCAATCACTGGGGGCATGCGACGGCGTCAAGAGTTGCCAACGGCCGCCATGTAGTCCTCGATCAGAATCCAACGCTGACTCCGCTTTTCGAACCGGACGGATGGACCTGGTGCCTGACAAATCCAGAGGCCTTGAATATCCTGGCGGGCGTTCGCAAGGAACTTATAGAGCTGTTCGGCAACGTCAACTATTTTCACCTTGGATGCGACGAGGCGTATTCACACGCAACCTGCAACAATTGCCGCAAACACAATCCCGCAAAATTATTCGCTGAATTCCTCAACTCGGTTAATGACGATCTGAAACGTCAGGAAATCCGTCCTTTCATATGGGGCGACGCCTTGCTTGAGCGA
>JAIORC010000237.1 GCA_021108335.1 Phycisphaerae bacterium | reverse complement strand
TGCATTCTCGATAATTCAGTTTTATCGCCACCCCCCAGCACTATCCCAAAACTGACACAGAAACGTGTTTTGCCCTAATGCTACTTTTTCCGGGACGACTAATAATGCTTATCGGGGCATTGTTGGCCCTCAAGCAGTCATCGCTCTGGGTTTCAGCATGTCTCGTTACAGGTGCTGTTATTGTCAATCTGAGTGTGTTTTTAATCTGGGCAGTCCCTTTTTTTCAGGGTTACAGCCACTACCCCTATGATGCCATATTCATATGGCCCGGCTTCATCACCATGATTGGTTGGCTTGTTTTTGCCGTCGGATTCCTTGGCCTGGTGGTACAGGGGAAGAAAGAATCACAGAACAATCAAGCTTCGTAAGTCAAGCCACTCATTCCAGATGTTCGGGTGGCATGGCTTGCTTGCAAGCCATGTAGTTTTTCGTCTAGCGTGGGCGGAAGCACTTACTCTACGTATTTTTTTATCGTATGTTTTTACAAGCAGAAACAGGGCTATTTGCCGCCGTGTATCTATCTTTCATGGCCATCGGCTTCGCCGCTGACCATGCCACCCGATATCGTGGGAAATTGCACAGATTACAAATCAGCAACACTTGTCTTGTAGAGTTATTGATTGGGCGTGGTGCGGCGGTTGGGTGGTCGCCGGGTTGGTTTTTTTTGTTTTGGCGGGGGTAGTTGCAGCAGGCCGTAGCGTTCGGGCAGCATGCGGTGGTCGGGCTGGGGTTGGAAGTAGATGTTTCGCACGACGGACAGTGGCTTGACGGCAGGGGGGGTTGTGTTGTCGTCGGTTTTTTTGTCGGTGGTGGAGTCTTTATTGGTGTCGGTGGTTTTGTTCTCGTCGGGGGTTTTATCGGTGGTCGTATTCTTGGCGGGGGTTTTGTCCGCGTCGGCGTCCCAGTCAATGGTGATGGCGTTTTCGTCGTCGGCTTTTTCTACTGTGGTGGCTCGTATCTGGAATTTCCATAGCCCGCCGGTCCAGGAATTCGCCAGATGCTGAATCGGCAGAGCCAGTTCGAAGCTATGCCAGCCGTCGGTTTCATCCCGTGGCGATTGCAGGCGGAATGTTTTGCTTGCCAGTTTTGCGTTCGGGCCGATCCGGCAATGCAGCCGGGCGCGTTTTTTGCCGGTCGTGTCGAACTCCAGCAGCAGTTGCGTCCACGCGTCGCAGTCGGAATCGAAAGCGACGGCGACTCGCCATGTTCGGCCGGGACTGCTTGGCAGGCGAAGGCCGATGACGATATTTCCGACGGTGCGGTAGAATTGCGCGGTGCCGGCGAGGTTGACGCCGGGCTGGCCTGTCAGCGGATATTGCTTCAGGCGTTTCCAGAACGGCTCGTCCAGATGGCCGTCGATTTTGACCGGCTGATTGAGGCAAACCGTCACAGCCCGGGTGAGGCCTTTTGTCTCGGGTGGGCTACCGTGGAGCTGGTCTTGCCGGAATCTGGCTGCCCGCTGCCAGATACGGGGGACGGCTGCGGTCGAGAGCCTGGCAAAGACCTCGCGAGCCTGCGATTTTTTGCCGGTAACCTGCAGCCCATGGCCCAGCAGCATTTGCCCAGCCGGCGTGTCGGGCCAAGGGTAAAGCGTGCGGAACTTCTTCGCCGCCCGCGTAACCGCCTTGGCGTCGAGCGACTGGTTAGGCCCCAGCCGCTGCCACGCCCGCTGATACTCCGCCGAGCACATCGTCACCAGCGTCGTAACGCCGGCTTGGCGATGCAGCGGGTGCGACTTGCCGAGGCGAAGAAACGCATCGCGGGCCTGCCTGGCCTGGATGAGCTTGCCCTGTTCGTTCAGCCGCCACCAGACAAGCAACAACCGATCCACCGCCAGAAGCGACGGGTTGATGCTCGAACCGTCGGTGGGCTTGGCCTTGGCGTCGCGGGTAAGGCCCGGCAGAATGGTAGCCAGGCGACCCATCGGATCGGCCATCTTCATGCTCGCACCCGTCGCGAGCATTTTCTGGGCGATGGACGGCGTCTGGAAGTGGAGATAATTTTTCTCGTAGCCGGCCAATCCGCCCGTGAACATCAGGTATTTTTGATCTTGATTCGCGGACGGGCAGGAGTAGCAGGCCATGTCGGCAGGGCGGGTCAACAGCGATTTTCTGCCAAGCAGCCAGACTGCCCGCGCGGCGAGAAGTTCGATGCTGGTGGCTGCCCCGGCGGGGAAGTTCGTGGCGTCGACACGGCAGGTATAAGTTTTGCGGGCGGGGTCGGTGGGGGATTCCCACGGCGGTTGGTAATGTTCGTTGTTCCCGGCGGCGATGAATATTCGCTGCGGCCGGTGCGGCTTGAGGTTGGCCTTTGCCAGTTCCTTCAGGGCTTGCGGATCGGCGGCGAGTTTCACAGCCTTCTGCGCCAGCCTGGAGACCAGGCGGTTTTCCGCGTCCGGGCCGAGGGTTTCGGCGTTGTCCGGCCCGACAGCGACGACGGCAGGGCGGTACAGTCGGATGGCGGCGGCGATCTGGCGGATCATTTCGCGGTCTGCCGGTACGTCGAGGGATTTCGACCATGCGGCGAGAATCTTTTTCGCGGGCCAATCGGCGGCGTTGATATTTTGGGCGATGGAGGGGAAGTCGTTGAGCACGGCTGTTCCGGTTGCGCCCGCGGCGACGGCGGCGGCTCGTTGTTGCTGGCCGGGCGGGACGGCCTGGAACAGTCCCTCTTGTCGCGGCGAGGTCGCGTAGACCACGGCTACCGACAGACCCGCACGGCTGTGGGCGACGATGGCGGGATAGGCGGAGATGTCCCCGGCTCCGATGATGAACAGGACGTCGGTGGCTTCGGCGCCGTGGGTGAGCTTCCAGGTTTTGCCGTCGTCGGTGCTGGCCCAGATTCGCCCGGCGTCTCCGGTGGCGAATAGCTTATCGCCGATGCGGCGGAGGATGTGAACAGGCCCAGGCCCCGGCGCTGCCTGGCGTGCGAATTTTCGGCCTGCCGTTCGGCTGATGAAGAGTTGCCCGGTCAGCCCGCCGGCGATATATACGCTGTCTTTGTGGACTTCGACGGTTTCCAGGTCGGCTAATCTCTGCGTGCCGGGTTGAAACGGCAGGGGCTTGACCGGCAGGGGGTCTGGCCCCGTCCGGCCGTGCAGAACCACGCCGTTGTCGCCTACCGCCCAGCAGGTGCTCTTGCCGCCGAACGCCACCGCCCGCAAGGCCAGGCTCGACTTGGCTGAGGTGGAATAATTTTTCGACTCGGCGAACTTTTTCAAGTCCGCGATACGCTGATTGCCCCCGACGAGATAGCCGAACCGAAATCCACGGAACGCCGAGCCGAGCAGGTAGCCGTTTCGCTTTTGCGGGACGGATGTCCACGTCTGCCCGTCGTCGGTCGTGCGGTAGACGCCGCCCGGCGAAGCGAGGCCGGCCTGCCCGACCAGAACCGCGCTGCTGGCGGAGATGATGCCGCCATACAACCAGCCGGTGGTGGTCGCGGGCATACGGGCGAATGTCTTGCCGTCGTCGGTCCGCACGATGACGCCCCGGCCCGCCCCGGCGGAAAAGCCCGGCTCGCCGCGGCCTCCGATAAAATAAACCGACGGTGTGTCAAGGCAGACCATCTGGAAATTCGCGTCGGTTTTCGCGTTGAGCCGCCGCCATGTCTTCCCGCCGTCGTCGCTGCGGAGAATCAACCCGCCATCTCCGCACGCCCAGACAACCTTGCCGAGGCCGGCACGGATATCACGAACCGCCCGCTGCTGGGCCGTGGCGGAGGCGACGACGGCAAAAAGAATCAAGATGACTGAAATTTTTCGCATGTGGTTTCCGGTAACCCGACAATAGTTTGAATCCGTTGGTGGCACAGGTTACAACCCCCTTGGGGGCAAGCCTGTGCCACTACTTACTTGACCGCCATTGCTCGTGAATTATAATACTACAATAGCACCTGGCTTGTCGCATTTGTTTTCAACTTTCGAATAGAAGGAGTAGATAAATGGCTGCCGATCAAAACGTTCCCGATGGAGAGTCAATCCCCATGGAAAATTCCGAACCGACCCCTGTTCCAGTTCCGGCTCCGGCTGATGCGTCGCAGGAATCCTCGCCACCGCCGGTGCCCGTTCCGGTACCGGTGCCGGTACCGCCGCCATCAAAGCAGGATGACGACGAACCTATCGCTCTCGTGGATGATTTCGAGCATGTCAGCTCCGTGCACCACACGGGCGAAGACAAAATTTCCTCGCTGGGGTTCGAGAAGAAGGAGTTCAAGCGGCCTCTGAATGCAAACGGTAGCGGCGCTACTCGCTGTCGGATGTTCAAGTCGAAAATCGCTGAAGGGCCGCTGGAGCACCTGGAAGTGATGATTAACGAATGGCTGGACTCCGAAGAAATCGAAATCAAGCACGTCAACCAGTGCATCGGCACGCTCGAAGGCAAACGGGCTGTGGAAAATCTGTTCATCTTCGTGTGGTATTAGAGCAGTTTAAGGGAGCCTCTGAAAATTGCTTTCGTCGCGAGAGCGAGCAAATTTGAAAATTTTTTGTGGGCAAGGCGGAGGGGCAAAATCGCCGCGGGTGTAGCCATAGCTACGTCGAGGACGATTTTGCCTCGACAACAGAAGCCCGCGGAAATTGCAGCCGATCGCAGCAGAAATGAATTTTTAGAGGTTCCCTTAGCGATTCTTGTCGCATTTCTGCTATTGCGATGTCTTGGGCATATCGTCCGGCTGCATCGGCAACCCATTCGAGTTGCCTGCTTCGGAGTTCTTGCGTCAAAACATCTCACTACGCACTGCTGCTACAATCATTACTTAAACGGCTCTGGAAATCTGTCAGAACAGGGGCACAGCGAGCATGTGAACAGATTCAGGGGAAGGAATTTCCATTTTTATGGCGATAAAACCTTGACGTGTTGCCAGAAAATGATATAAATGTCCCTTCGCTCGCGGGCGTAGCTCAGTGGTAGAGCGTCACGTTGCCAACGTGAATGTCGTGAGTTCGAATCTCATCGCCCGCTTATAAAAAAGACACGCATAGCGTGTCTTTTTTTATAGAGCAAACTCTTATTTTACAAGGGCTTGCGGTCTCCCGCTCACCTGCTCTACTCTCAAGTTGTCCTCTGTAAACCCCCGCCGCAATTGACGCAGCACACCCGCATTCTTGCCCCAAAACGACCCAAATGGACATCCAACGCCACATTTTTTCGTAAGCCCCGTCATAAGCCAACATGCTGAAGCTTTCGAGTTTGGGCTTCCTCAGGCGTTCAGTGCGTAACGAAAACAGCCGTTCGAGGCGTAACGGAAACGGCTGTGTGTTCTCAGCGAATTTTAAAGTGGCGTGAAATTGCTCCGTCGGATGGCTGAACGCCTGGATGGTCGGATAGCAATTCGATTTCGGGGAAAATCCCGGTAATCACAATAGTCTGCGTATGCGTGATGGCTGGGAAAAGCGGCAAATTCCCTTTTAAAGTCCCTTTTTACAAGTAGCGTAAGCATGTTTACGCTATATTCCTGGCTGGATGGCCGAAATAAAAATAGTGGGAAATTTTGAAAAAAATCCCAAAAAACCCTGGTGCTGACTTGACAGGGGAAATGTTGAAGATATAATCACCGCTTCGAAATTAAAGATTGGTATTGAAAAGTAATTGATATTGAAAAGTGATTTTGCCTTACAGGGGTTCTTCTTTTTTCTTTCCAGAAGGACAGGCACAGTTGGCTGAGGGTGGTTCTGGCTATTTAGCACGGAACAGCTTGTGGATGTTCGATGGCTGCGATTACGGCAGCTGGGGATTCGGAAACGTAATTCAAAAAAGCAAATAATGCTGAACGCACATGGTGTTTGTGCAGGAGATGAGCTTAATGTTCGTCGATTGGAAAAACCGGATGGTTCGTATTGTATTGTCAATCACGCTGCTGGTCTGCTTTGCGGGCGTGGCTGCGGCTGGGCCCAGGCCGAGCAGGGATCAGGCTGCTTTGGCGAAGGGGTGGTCTGCCTTCTATAATGGTAAGTATGCC
>JAIORC010000384.1 GCA_021108335.1 Phycisphaerae bacterium | reverse complement strand
AGAATTGAATCATGCGTAAAGAACAAGCACAACTCGGCGAACATTACATCGCGAAAATCAGCGGCACACTGACAGTGGTTCGGCTCGACAAGGAACACCGCTCCGGCGGTTGGGTGGCGACGAACAAAGCCACCGGCAAACCGGTTCGCATTCGGACGGCAGGCAAATTGCGGCGGAAGGCATTGCCGGGTGAATTCCGGGATTCCTTCGACAAAGACATTGCAACCGCCGATGGCCCCGCAATTGAAAGAAAGTCGAAACCCGCCAAGGCGACTCCCAAACCAGCCAAAACGGATCCCAAAAGCGACAAGGCAAAAGCGGAGACTAATAAGGCGGCGGCGAAACCTGACAAGGCGGAAACGAAAGATGCGAAAAAACCTGAGGGTAAGCCCGAGGGCAAATACCTGACTTCGGTTTACGCCCACAAGGTTTTCCAAGCCAACCGCGGCAAGTACCAGGGAATCCTGATACTTGAGACCGGGGCATATCATCTGGCTTTCGGCCTGGACGCCACCTGCGTCGCCAAGGTTCTCCGCCGCAAACGAGACCTGTCGAAACAATCCTTCGGCCGGGGTAGGAAACGCGCGGAATTGCCGGTTTTCTCCATCCCTGGGAAGGAAGTGGAAAAGACCATGGTCGAGCTGGCCAATCGCGGCCACAATGTTTTTCATGCAACGCAAAAGATCATCGACGGCAAGCGGGTCGAAGACTACGAGATAACCCGCCAGATTCAAGCGGGACAATCGAAGACGACCGGCCGAAAGCCGTTCAACTGGAACCCCGGCGATCCCGTTCCGACCAAGACGCAGCCCGGCAATTCGCAACCTGCCAAGCGTGGCCGAAAAGCGAAAAAACGCGAGCTCCAGAAGATCACAATCGCCGTTGGCGCTACTTTCCGGGTTCGAAGTGGCAATCCCTACCAGATCAGGATGATCGGTAAAAAGGTCGTCTATGCCCAACAACTGCGGGATGATAAACCTTGTGGGCCGACACGCCCGTTCGACCGTGCCTCGCTGGAAACGGGCGATCCGCACGGAACCCGCGGCGAAGATTCGTATTACCCGAAATCCGAGGCTCTGGAGGCGGCAGCCAAGGTTCTGGCCAAGGCAAAGAACCCGATGGCCGCCAAGGATATCATGCAGGAAATTCTTCGTCAAAAACTCTGGTTCACGACCGGCAAAACGCCGCACGTAACATTGGCGTCCGCTTTGAGCCGCGATATCAAGAAGCACGGCAAGAAATCCCGCTTCAAACGGGCGGATCGCGGCCTGTTTGAACTTTCCTGATTTACAATCCGGCGTTCTTGCTTTGACGCAACCCCGGGTCATTTCGACACCGGGGTTGTTGTCGGCTCGGATTCTTCCGAAACCCGCTCGGCCTTCTTGCCTGTAAATTCTTCCCAGCGTTTGACAATCACGTCGCAATACAAAGGCGAAAGCTCCACACCCAGGCAATTTCGACCCAGACGCTCAGCAGCGATGAATGTCGTGCCAGTCCCGGCGAAGGGTTCGTACACTGTCGCCCCGTGCCGCGAAAAATTCTTCAGTGCATGCTCCGCCAGGTGCAGGGGCATGGTGGCTGCATGGACTTTGCAATTGTCATTTTCGACGGCTGCGGTGTTGCCTGAATATACGTTCTGCAACGTGCCCCGGTCGAAGTTCGCCGTTTTGATTGCCCTGGACGGCTTCTTCTTTGGCGAGAAGATAAACACGTCCTCCAGGGCCGAGGTCAACACGTTCGGCGGGTAGGCCGGCGCGGCGGCGGGTTTGTACCAGGCCCATTTATCGACGAAGTGGTCCCGGAATTGGTGCAGGTATTCGATGATTGTCCGTTTGTTATTGGCGATCAACTGCAAATTGACCATCACGGTCTGACACTGGGCCAAAGCAAGGTCAGTGAAAGCCGTCAGGAACTCAAAATATTCTTCGGGCGTCTTGTTGTCGTCCTGGCCGACGTACTTGGAATCCACCATGTTCTTGTTGCCGCCGAGATTATTCTCGCCTGCGTTGTATGGCGGAGAAGTAAAGCAAAGCTCGGCAGCCTCGCCGCCGAACAGCCTGGCCACGGTATCGACGGAAATGGCGTCGCCGCAGATCAGCCGATGTTTGCCGAGAATCCAGATATCGCCGGGCTTGGTGATCGGCTCCGCCGGCGGCTCGGGAACTGCCTCTGGATCGCCGGTCTCGATGATTGCGGAGTCCAGCAATTTCGACAATTCACGTTCCGTAAAGCCCAATGGGCCGAGGTCGTAGCCAGTCTGTTGAAGTTCGCTCAATTCGATTGGCAATAAGTCATAATCCCAATCCGCAAGCTCACCGGTCTTGTTGTCCGCGATGCGATAAGCTCTGACTTGTTCGGCATTCATGTCAGTAGCGATATGCACCGGGACATTTTTCAATCCGAGTATCTTCGCCGCTTTCCAGCGAGTGTGGCCGACGATTAACACACCGTCACCATCAACTACCAACGGCTGGCGGAACCCGAATTCTTTCAATGAGTTCGCCACCGCTTCGACTGCGTTGTCATTGTTCCTGGGGTTCTTCTCGTAAGGCAAAACCCGGTCGATATTCCATTGCTCTATTTGCATTATGTGCATTAAGTTCATAAAAAATTCCTCTTGCTGCGGGTTTGTCGGGCAAGGAGAATTCCCCGCCATGAAAACCCTGTTCTCGAAAGATAAAAAAGTGCTTGTGTCGTCTTGCCTGCTCGGCGTGCCGTGCCGATGGCATGGCCGTTGCGTCGGCATGTCCTCATTCGTAAAGCGATATCTCCTGGAGCATCTCGATGTTGAGTTAATCCAGGTCTGCCCGGAAGTTCTCGGCGGTTTGCCAGTTCCCAGACCGCCGTGCAAGCGTATGGGCGGCCGCGTATTTGAGACTTGCCCGGAGAAAGAGAACCGCTCTTTCACCACCGGCCCGGAGCGAACCAGGGAATTTGTTGCCGGAGCGAAAAAGACCCTGGAGATTGCTCTGGAAAACGATTGCGACCTGGCAATCCTGACCAAGTGGTCACCCAGCTGCGATGCCGGCGGCATCACCGGCCAATTGCTCTTCGCCAACGGTATTCGAATCATCAATTGCTGAACCGTCAGTCTCGGCAGCAGCGTCGCCCAGCCAGTATTTACGCATACGCTGGAATGTCTTATCGCCCTTGTATTGCTTCCAGTTGAATCGCCGGGCGAAGCGTTTCATCTCCTCCGCCAGGAGCGGATAGTGTTTTTTCAAGGCGTCCCACTGGTCTTTGCGTTGGAAAGGGCAGGCCCAACATGCAGTGCGAATAAAACCCAATTCGTAACCATTCCAGAGTTGCGGGCGGAGCTTTTCGAGCTGGGCGTCATATTCCTCGGCTGACGTGTTGAAGAATGGATTCAACAGCCGGGCGGTATGCTTGCCGAAACCGACTTCCTGGTACAAATTGGACTTTGACAGAGTTGTCTTCTGGTCGCTCCTGCCGCCTCGCATAATCAGCACCTTGCCGACGCCGAATTCCTTTTCACGCTCGATAAACACGCGATTGACAGCGTCGTTTATGAATCCGTGGATGCAATCCCGGTACTTGCTGTCCGGCCAGGAATTCTTCTTGAACCAGTGCAGGATGATGTTCTCCCTGGACTGAAGCAAACGCAGCGGGACTTCCCTGGATTCACAGAACCGGATGATATACGGCGTCAAATCCGGGAACTCCGCACCAGTCTCAACGAAGACGGCCTCGAAACTCTTGCCGAGTTTCTGGAGAATTGGAGCCGCCCAGTTCAAAACCAATGAAGAATCCTTGCCGCCGGAGAATTGGACGATGATATGCTCCGCCGCCTCGATGTATCCCATGGCGTCGGCATTGGCGAGGGATTCGTCGGTGGCAATATTCTCGCCATCGGCAGCCGCGTCGGAGTCGTCCAGGCCTACCAGGAAATTTTCGAGCGTGTCCTCGTCGAAGCCCAGGAGCGATAAGTCGAAGTTGGCCTGCTGGAGTTCCGAGATTTCGATGGGGAGCAATTGCTTGTCCCACTTTGCCAGTTCGCCCGAAGCGTTATCGGCGATCCGGTATGCCCGCACTTGCTCCGGCGAAAGGCCCTCGGCGACATGAACCGGCAGCTTGTCCAGGCCGAGCATCTTCGCCGCCTTGTAGCGGGTGTGGCCTGCAATAATCACGCCATCGGCGTCAACGACGATGGGTTGCCGGAATCCAAACTCCGTTATGCTCTTTGCGACAGCCTCGACGGCGTTGTCGTTCTGTCGCGGGTTGTTCTCGTACGGCTGGATGGTGTCGATCTTGCGTTGGATGATTTTCATGGGTGGAGATTCCTTTCGGGGTTGGCCCGGGCGTCCAAAATTGGCCCGGTTTGCGTTATTGGAAAAACAGAAGAAGTTCGGACGACCCCGGCGGCGACAACGCAACCGGGACGTTTTTGGGTGTTTTCGGCGACGACTCAAAAAACGTCGGCGACCATTGGAAAAACAAAGATTGTTGCCTGACGTAAACTACTACAGTAACAATAGTTACAGGCGTTTCCGCAAAAAGCGGACAGGGAAAGAAAGAGTGTCTCAGGGTGCGATTCCTCCCTGTGCAGTCACTTGGCCATTTTGGCCGGAAGTACCTGCGATAACAGGCAACGGCAGGCAACATACGGCAACGCTTGGCAACTTGTGTCAACGTTTGGCAACACCGATTGGGAGGCAAGCCTGCCTTTGGGCCTGTCAACAACTGTCGTCGTGTGTCGATGCCTGGCAACTTTCAACTGCTGTTCTCACCTTTCGTTTCACGCTGTCGGCGATGGTGTTGATCGCCTCGGCATGCTGCGGATATTCCTTGGCAAGCCACGAAGCAGGTGCGTACAAATGCCCGTGGTCCTGTACAAACGGGACGTTATCGAACGCGATGCCTAACAGAGCGATCTGTTTGTCCGCGAAAGCATCGCAGGGCAGGTAGACCTCGTCGTCATCCCGGAAGGCTGTTCGTAACCACTCTGGCATTGAATTGTTTTCAAGAGTAATCTGTTCCATCGGTAATTTCCTTTCTTGAGAAATTGAGTTTCCAAGCCCCTACGTCTCGGGTGTATATCGGGTGCGTTTTAAACGCACCCGTATACCCCCGTAGGGGGTAGGTGTGAAGTGTTCCGCCCTTAGTTCCGTTTTCGAAACGCATAAATCCTTATGTTATAAGGGCTTGTAAAAAAAGGCTTCGCGGAACTGGGACACAAAACATGACGCGTCTAACTTTTTTCGACACGGAACTGCAGTTCCGTTTTGTAAAGTCTTTATATTTAATGGTTTATAACTTTTCTTCGCGGAACTAGTTCCGCCCAGTTCCGGAACTCAGTTCCGCGAGGCGTTTTCCAGTTCCGCCGTAAGTCCTTTGTTTTCGTTGCGGATTTGCCGTACATATCGTTCGGAAACTCCCACCGTTTCGGCGATTTTTTTGATATCGGGATTCGCGTCATGGGCCAGAAGTGCTGCTGTCTGGAGCGCCTTGTCGCCGCTGACGCCGGGCCGGTTCTTGACATACCGCATGCTCGCCCCGGCCCGGATTCGAGTAACCAGGCCTCGTTCGATGGCCAGATCGAGATTCTCGTTGGCCTGTCGCTCCGAGAGGCTGAATACCTGGCTGGCTTCGTATCGCACGGACCGCTTGGAACACGGATCGTTGATGGCGATGCACTGCTCGACGAAGTCTTCCAGCGGGATGTCCCTGGGTTTGCTTTTCGGCTTGGGCACACCCAGCAGCGCCGAGGTATCGACCTCGGCTGTCGGCGTAAATAGCGGCCATTCCCACGACAGCCCCAGCGGCTCCATGGGGGGCCAGCTTCGGACGGCCGATTCCAGGACGGTTATCCCTTCTTCTTCGTGTGGACGAAGAATCAGGTGCGTATCGGCGGCGCGAGATTGGCTGCCGGCCCCGGCCCCGACATCGGTAACCGCCTTGCCGGATTGGTTGCCCTTGCTGGCATGATGGATCAGAACAAACGCACACTGCAATTGTCCTGCATAGCGGTCTATGAGGTTATAAAGATAGGCGATGGCCCCGTTGTCGTTCTCGTCGGTGCC
>JAIORC010000366.1 GCA_021108335.1 Phycisphaerae bacterium | reverse complement strand
CTTTCAGTCGCGTAGTTGAAAAACATGCTTCTGCAAGCAGAAGCATGGCACCCGGTTTCGTCAAGAAAAGTCATAGTTCTTCCTTCAGAAATTTAGCCAACCGATTACGACACTGTGATGTTAAGGGATTTTTTTGGATTCGTTTGGCAATCTGCTTGTCGTCGATTCCTATTTCTTTCATCAAAAACATCGCGAGTAACAATTCTGCGATTTGCGTGAAATGATAATAACGACTTCCGGGATCGTTTCCCACCTCTGAAAGGCAATGTCCCAAAGTATTCCGGGAGTTTGCTATTGCTTCCACGACTATGTGTCGCCATTTTTGTCGCTTCTTCGAATTTCCTTCATTCCCTATTAACCAATCGAATATTTCTCTGAAAGGTCGTACCAAATCTTTTAATCGCTTTCGTAGCGAGGGCTGGTGGCTAAGTTCCAAAGCTTCAGAAAGCCATTGGCTGTATTCCGTCGGCGCGGATTCCAAAATAGCTTGCAGCTTATGGCCATGTTCTTCTGTTGCAACCCTGGCTTTAGGATTCTTGAAACGATGTAGCCCTTCCAAAGCACATACCAAATTAAAAAAACGTTCTGGCGAATAGCTATTCCTTTTGGACAACGAATCAGTAAATAGTTCAACTGGCCCACTAATTTGCAGAAACATAGAGAACCATTTTTCAAAAAATGATTGTGGATTTTTTTCTATATCCGTCCACGGGAAAAGGATTCTACAGCAATCATACTTGGAGGAATCGCAACACCATTCTTGGTACAGTGTTATTGGAATTTTATATTTCTTTTCTGGATTATCGCCCACCGTTTTTTCAAACTGGCATGAATACCCAACAATGTCAAATGGGTAACATGAACCAAAGGTTGCTACAGCCAGAAACTGATTGAGAGAATATGTAATGGAGAGATAGTTCAAATCATCTTTGCTGCTCCATGGCAATTCTTCCCCTTTACTTTCAATGACAAATTGCGGTTCCCATTCCACTTGGACTTCTTTCTGGCCAAGACGGCTCGCTGGGCCGGAAAAGTCAAATGACAGTTTGATGGAATAGTGGCTGTTCTCATAAATCACCGCTTCTTTCGGAAACGAAAATCGAATATCAAACTTTTCCCGCTCTTTTTTATGCCCTTCGAAAAACGTCTCTGAAAATACCTTTGCGTCGATCCAATCGCAGAGAACACTGAATTTGCAGCAGACCTTCTTAAATCTCAGTTCTTCGAAAGATTCCAGCGACACTGAAAGCGAACGTGTCACCAAATCCGAGCCATAGACGGTCGTGTGAACTCCCATCGAAGAACTATTTGTGCTTGTGCGAAAATTTTTGAACAGGGTAAAAAAACCGGAAAAAGTGCGACCCCAGATGATTTTTGGAGTATCATACTGGATTGATTCGGGGCTATTGTCCCAGAGAGAGGCAGACCAAGGATTTGGATTCAAACTCCCCATCAATTCAAGCCGAAAACCGTTAGACACTCTTCCTCGTAGTATGCCAGAAACCTTGTGGTCAGGATTACTTGGAAGCCACCACTCGCCCCGAAACTCCTGCTCTAAGAATACAATATCTGCGTGATTCATCTTGGCCATTTTCAATCCCTTCGATTTGATCAATCCTACTCGAAAGCATAACGCGATAAACTTGCAGTTGCAATATTTCTGCCGGGTGGCGCACTTGGAAAAAAGTACCGGGTGCCATGCTTCTGCTTGCAGAAGCATGTTCGTTACCGCATACTTCCTACATGGATATCGGCAAAGGACAACCTCATCAGAAACGTTGTAAACGATGGGATATTCCTTCCAGCGCTCATTACCTGACATTCTCCTGTTTCAAACGCCAGCCGTTTTTTCAAAGCGAACTCGCCTGCCGGTGGTTTCTCGACACACTGAATACCGCCCGCACGAAACAACCGTTCGATCTCTGGGCCTACGTTATCATGCCGGAACACGTACACATCGTGTTGCTGCCGGGTGTGGAAACGAAGATCAGCGCGATCCTCAAAACCATAAAACTATCCCTTGCCAGAAAATTCTTGATCTGGGTTCGGCGGGAGAATTCATCCTTTCTTGCACAAATGAAAGACCGGCAACCCAACGGCAAGGTTGCCTATCGTTTCTGGCAACGCGGCGGCGGACATGATCGCAACTTACGCAGCAACCACGATGTACATGAGAAAATTCGATATATCCACGCAAATCCCGTCCGACGCGGCCTTGTTGCCCAACCGGAAGATTGGCTGTGGTCAAGTTACAAAGCACACTTCAACTCCGTGGACGAGCCGATTCCCATCGACCGCGACAACATTCCATTCGTGGGCACTTAGTCATTGTGAGAAAAACAAAAACACATGCTTCTGCAAGCAGAAGCATGGCACCCGATATGCACTCGATATTCGGCGGGGAAAACAGAAACACATGCTTCTGCGAGCAGAAGCATGGCACCCAACAGAAACATGGCGACCCACACCCGGCACCCGGTGTTTTCTGACAATTCCGGGCAATAGAACTTCGATGTAAACGTTTGGCTTTTTATAGTAAGGCTGCATAACTTTTTTGCGAAAGGAGCAGTAAAATGAACACTCGAAGAATTATTTCAATCGCGGCTGCCGTTGTTGTTCTGACTATGGTGAGTCTCAATACCGCCGATGCCGGCCGCAGACACAGACCCTCCAGGCGTGTCGCGGACCGCAACAGGGACGGCAGGGTAGATCGAAGGGAACGCCGCTCGATTAAAAGGAAGGTTCGGCGGAATAGCCGGTCACATCATCACGGCTATACTTCGTCAAGAAGTTACTACAACAGGCACCACGGGAATCATTACAGGACATACCACCACAACTCCTACAGCCAGCGTGTGGTTTATGTAATCATTCAGCCGTCGTACAACGGGACATATTCCGTTTCGCGGGTTTATGTCAGTTCTTACCGTTAAGATGTTCTACGAGGAATTGGCCGGTGTAGCTGTCGGGATTGGCGGCGATTTTCTCCGGCGTGCCTTCGGCAACGAGCGTTCCGCCGGCGTCGCCGCCTTCCGGGCCCAGGTCGATAATCCAGTCGGCACATTTGATGACGTCCAGATTATGCTCGATTACGATAATCGTATTGCCCAGGTCGGCCAGGCGGTTCAGCACGTCCATGAGATTGTGAATGTCGGCGAAATGCAGGCCGGTCGTCGGCTCATCCAGCACGTACAGCGTATGGCCGGTAGCAGTCTTGCCCAACTCCCCGGCAAGCTTCACCCGCTGGGCCTCCCCGCCGGACAGCGTCGTGGAACTCTGCCCAAGCTCGACATAACTCAAGCCGACGTCGCTTAAAGCCTTGAGCAACTGCTTGACCTTGGGGAAGCTGGCGAAAAAGTGCAGCGCCTCCTCGATACGCATCGCAAGCACGTCGGCGATATTCTTGCCCTTATATTTAATCTCCAGCGTCTCGCGATTGTACCGCGTACCCTTGCATTCCTGGCAGGTAACGTAAACATCGGGCAGAAAGTGCATCTCGATGCGTTTAAGGCCTTGGCCTTGGCAGGCCTCGCAACGGCCTCCCTTTACGTTGAAGCTGAAGCGGCCGGGCTTGTAGCCGCGAATTTTCGCCTCGCGCGTCTTGGCGAAAAGCTGGCGGATATGGTCGAAAACGCCCGTGTACGTCGCCGGATTGCTCCGCGGCGTCCTGCCGATGGGCGACTGGTCGATCTCGATAACCTTATCCACATCGCTCACGCCGAGAATCTTGTCGTACTCGCCGGGGCGTGGCTTGGAATTGTATAACCGCCGCTTGAGCGCCCGCAGCAGCGTCTGGTTGATAAGCGTGCTCTTGCCCGACCCGCTGACGCCCGTAACACAGACGATTCCGCCGAGGGGGAATTTTACGTTGAGGTTCTTGAGGTTATGTTCGCGGCAGCCTTTGAGTTCGAGGCTGTGCTTTTTGAGGAGTTTTCTCCGGCGGGCCGGCGTGTCGATTTTCAGTCTGCCGGATAGATATCGCCCGGTAAGCGATCCGTGCGACTCGCAGATTTCGTCTATGTGTCCCTGGGCGACGATCCGCCCGCCGTGTCTCCCCGCTGCCGGCCCCATGTCGATAATCATATCCGCAGCCCGCATGGTTTCCTCGTCGTGCTCGACAACCAGCACGGTATTGCCCATGTCGCGCAGGCTGATAAGCGTGCGAATAAGCCGCTGGTTATCCCGCTGATGCAGGCCTATGGTCGGCTCGTCCAGAACGTAGCAAACCCCTACCAGCCCGCTGCCGACCTGCGTGGCAAGGCGAATCCGCTGGGCCTCGCCACCGGACAGCGTCGCGCTCGTGCGGTTCAGCGAGATATAATTCAACCCTACGTCACCGAGAAATTTTAACCGGTGGAGAATCTCCCGCAGAATCATCCTGGCGATCTGCGTTTTCTCCTCGTCCAGTTCCAGGCCCGCGAAGTAGACCAGGGCATCCTGAATCGACAGCCGCACTACGTCATCGATATTCTGCCCGCCGATCCGCACCGCCAGCGAAGCCGGCCTCAGCCTTGCGCCGTCGCACACCGGGCAGGGCTGTTCGCTCATGAACCCGTGCAGGCGGGACTTGACGAACTCGCTGTCGGTCTTCCGCCAACGACGGGTGAGATTTTGGATTACCCCCTCCCAGCCGGTTTCGTCGTCGCCGTGCAACAGGGCTTTGCGGACTTTCGCGGGCAATTCCTTAAACGGCGTTACGGCGAGAACGTCGTACATCCGGCAGAATTTACGCAGCTGCCGATTGTAAAAAATGTTCATCCGCTTGCCGCCGTGCCGCCATGCGTCGATAGCCCCGCTCGTCAACGACAGATTCTGGTCGGGCACGACCAATTCCGAATCGAATTCCAGAATCGTCCCAAGCCCGTCGCACTCCGGGCAGGCTCCGTAGGGCGAGTTGAAGCTGAACATCCGCGGAGCCAGTTCCGGTAAGTTCACGTCGGGGTGCTTGGGGCAAGCGTAGGTGGCGCTGAACAGCCAGTCTTTCCAATTGGAATAATCGATTCCGCCGTTGCTGTCAGCCGCCGCGGTTTCTTCGCCGCCGGCCTCCTTCGACTCGTAAGTTATAAGCACCAGGCCGCCGGCCAGCTCCAACGCCGTCTGCAGGCTGTCGCCCAGGCGCGTCCGAACGCTCTCCTTGAGCACTAGGCGATCCACCACCACTTCGATGGTGTGCTTTTTGTTTTTGTGAAGCTCCGGCAATTCCTTCAGATCGTAAATTTCCCCGTCGATCCGCACCCGCACATAGCCTTCGCGATGAACATGCGACAGCAGTTCGGTATGCTGACCCTTCTGCCCGCGAACCATCGGAGCGAGTATCATAAACCGCGTGCCCTCGGGCAGCGTCATAATCGCGTCGACCATCTGGCTGACGGTCTGGGAGGTAATCTCCCGCCCGCACTTCCAGCAGTGCGGCGTGCCGACCCGGGCAAACAGCAGCCGCAGGTAATCGTAGATTTCCGTGGTGGTCGCCACGGTCGAACGCGGATTCGACCCGCCGGCCCGCTGCTCGATAGCCACCGTCGGCGGCAGGCCTTCTATGTGTTCGACGTCCGGCTTGGATAGCTGCTCGAGGAATTGGCGGGCATAGGCCGAGAGGCTTTCGACGTACTTCCGCTGGCCCTCGGCGTAAATGGTGTCAAACGCCAGCGAACTCTTGCCCGAACCGCTCAAGCCGGTTATCACCACCAACTGATCGCGCGGAATTCTCACGTCGATATTGCGAAGATTATGCTCCTTGGCGCCGAGCACGACGATATGCCGGCCGTCGCTGCCGACAGCGCTGGCGGCACGTTTCACTTTCGCCTTCGCGGATACCTTTGCCGACACCTTTTTGCCATTCCTGGCGACCCGGGTTGTTTTCTTCGCTTTTGCCATAATATTAGAATCGTGCAGTTTACCACGGCAGAATGCTCTGAACAAGGTTTTGTTGGATTAACGAGGGACAGATACTGTTTTGGTAGGCTCTTCGAAACCCGAAAGCCGATAATAAAAAGTTTCCCTTCGCCGAATCCCTTGGTATCATCAGGGGTGTCCGCCGAATAGGGAGGTGCATCATGACGCGAATATTGTTGCTGCTTATCAGCATGCTGGCCTGCAACTCGACCGCCTGCCA
>JAIORC010000356.1 GCA_021108335.1 Phycisphaerae bacterium | reverse complement strand
ACCGTCAGCTATTATAACCGGTTTCCCGAAAACGTGGGATTTTTTCGGGATTTACTGTGAAGTTGTTTTTGCGAAGCAAAAACAACTTCGCGCGGCGGAAACCAAACTTCAGCGCGGCGGCCATCCCTGGCCGCCGCGTAGACGAGCCGAGCAATACGGGTTTGAAATATATGGCCGCCAAACGCGGTGGCCTGGGAAGGCCACCGCGCGGAAAGAGGAAGGCCGCCGCGCGGAATTGTAGGGTGGGTGCTTGCACCCACGCAGCAGACTCACGATTTACTTTTGCGGGGTGCCGTGGCGGGAGCGTTAGCGACAGCCACGACGTAATCATTGCGAGAAAGCATGCTTCTGCGAGCAGAAGCATGGCACCCATCAATTTGACATGGACGCGGTACTACAACAGCACTCACCTCTGAAATCCGGTCGGGCACGGTTTTCTTTGGTTTCAAGTGATACGTTGACAATCCGCCCTGTGGCGGCGAAAATGATTTTCCCACGAGGACACAAGGCATGGATAACGTTCTTACTCAACTTCAGATTCAGCAGTGGATAGAAGCCCGCGACTTCGGCAGCCTGAAGGCTGCGCTGTGCGACGTGGAAATTCACGAATTGGCGGAGTTGCTCTCCAGCCTGGAGAACGAGGAAGAGTTGGCCATCGCGTTTCGCGTTTTGCCGACCGAGCCGGCTGCGGAGATACTAGGCCAACTCGAACCTGACCAGCAGGAAGACCTCCTGACCAAGCTGTCCACCGAGAAGGTCGCGGCGATTATCAACGAAATGCCCCCCGACGACCGCACCGGACTGCTCGAGGAACTGCCCGGCCGGTTGGCCCAGAAGCTGATGAACCAACTTGCCGGCGACGAGCGGAAAATCGCGATGGACCTGCTGGCCTATCCCGAGGACAGCATCGGCAGGCGAATGACGCCGGAATATATCGCCGTCCGCAAGGATTGGTCGATCAACCACGTGTTGCGGCACATCCGCAAAGTCGCCCAAGACCGCGAAACGTTCAACGTGCTGTACGTAATCGACAACCACTGGAAACTACTGGACGAAATTTACCTCGAAGACATCGTTCTCGCCGAGCCGGACCAGACCGTCGCCGACCTGATGGACGAACAAGGCGGCTATCTGCTGGCTGGCGACGACCAGGAAGCCGCCGTCGAAGAATTCAGGAAGTACGACGCCGTCGCCCTGCCGGTAGTGGACAGCCGACACACACTGGTGGGCATCGTAACTTTCGACGACGTCATGGACGTGCAGGAAGAAGAAACCACCGAAGACATGCAGAAAATGTCGGCGGTCGCCACTTTTGAGAGCAGTTACTTCCGCACGCCGTTCTGGGCGATGATCGGCAAGCGTCTGCCGTGGCTGCTGCTGCTGCTGGTTGCCGAAACCGGGGCGGTGTTGGTGCTCAAGGGCTTCGAGCAATTGCTGGTTGTACTGGCGATGTTCATGCCGCTTATCAACGCAGCTGCGGGCAATACGGGCAGCCAGGTCGCAGGATTGATGATACGCGGTTTCGCCGTACAGGAAATCGACCTGGTTGACTGGTCGAGGGTGTTTTTTCGCGAACTTGCCCGTGGACTGTTGATGGGAATCATGATGGCCTTGGCGGCCGGTGTTATCGTGATGATTTTCGACCGGAGCAACGAGATTGTCTTTGCGGTTTCCATAGCTATGGTAATGGCGGTTACGTTGGCCAATGTTATCGGCTCAATGCTGCCGTTCTTTTTCAAGCGCGTCGGCGTAGACCCAGCCGTAACGAGCGGCCCGTTTATCTCCGCCCTCATGGACATCTTCAGCATTCTGATATTTTTCACCATCGCCAGCAGCGTCCTGAACATCGCATCGTAGTGGTTTTTCCGCGTTGGATGGGTTAGGCTCTGTCTGGAAAGTATTTTTGAAGGAAAGGCAATAGCGTTATGAACATTCTTGTTACCGGCGGCGCGGGTTACATCGGCAGCCACACTGTGTTGGAGCTTTTGTCCGCCGGCTATGACGTCGTGGTCGTGGACAACCTGGCCAACAGCTCCGAAGAATCTCTCCGCCGCGTGGAGGAAATCACGGGTAAGTCTGTAACTTTCCACAAAGTTGACCTGCTGGACAGGGACGCACTCAAGGCCGTCTTCGACGCTACGAACTTCGACGCGGTAATCCACTTCGCCGGCCTCAAAGCCGTCGGCGAATCCAACGAGATTCCGCTGCAGTACTATCACAACAACATCACCGGCACGCTGGTTTTGTGCGAGGAGATGGCTGCCCACGGCGTGAAAAATCTCGTCTTCAGCTCGTCGGCGACGGTTTACGGCGACCCAGCCATGGTGCCAATTACCGAGAAATTCCCCACCGGGGCGACAAACCCCTACGGCAGGACGAAGTTGATGATCGAGGAAATTCTTCGCGATCTTTACGCGTCCGACAGCCAGTGGAACATTGCCCTGCTGCGATACTTCAATCCGGTGGGCGCACACGCCAGCGGCCGCATCGGCGAGCACCCGCAGGGCATCCCGAACAACCTCATGCCGTATATTACCCAGGTCGCAGTGGGCAAGCAGGAGCAATTGTCCGTTTTCGGTAACGACTATCAAACCCCGGACGGCACGGGCGTGCGAGATTATATCCACGTGGTCGATCTTTCGCTCGGGCATCTCAAGGCCCTGGAAAAACTCCAAGCCGCTCCGGGCGTGGTAACGTACAATCTCGGCACGGGCAAGGGTTACAGCGTTTTGGAAATCGTAGCTGCGTTCGAGAAGGCCTGCGGCAAGGAAATTCCGGTAAAGATTGTTGCCCGCCGCACAGGTGACGTGGCGACCGTCTATGCCGACCCGGCCTTGGCCCAAAAGGAACTGGACTGGACCGCGAAAATAGAACTGGAACAGATGTGCCAGGACTCATGGCGGTGGCAGAGCGAGAACCCCGACGGGTATAAGTAATCGCAGGTGGCACAGGTTTGCAACCTGTGGCGTTTGTGGAATTCCCACGATGTCGGGTGGCATGGTCAGCGGCGAAGCCGATGGCCATGAAAGATAGATACACGATGGCTGGGTTTTTTAGACATTAGTCATTAGACATTGGTCATTAAGGTTTTTCAGACGGGTGAAATGCCGCGGCGTTTCCCGCGTTTAGCTTTTCAGACAGTGCATAGGAGATCGTTACATGGACAACACGAATCAGCCGACGCCGATGTCGCAGGACGTTGCGATTATCGAGAATCTCAGGCAGGCCCGCGGCAAGATGCTCGAGGAAATCCACAAGGTCGTCATCGGCCAGGATGAAGTAATCGATTTGCTGATCCAGGCGATGCTTTCGCGGGGCCATTGCCTGCTGGTCGGCGTGCCTGGCCTGGCCAAGACGCTGATGATCTCCACCCTCGCCGAAGTGCTGAAACTGTCGTTCAACCGCATCCAGTTCACCCCCGACCTCATGCCCAGCGACATTACCGGCACGGATGTGATCGAGGAAGACCGCAGCACCGGCCGGCGGGAGTTCCGCTTCGTCAAAGGCCCGATCTTCTCGAATATCATCCTCGCCGACGAGATCAACCGCACGCCGCCAAAAACGCAGGCGGCACTGCTTCAGGCGATGCAGGAATACACCGTCTCCGCCGGTGGGCAGCATTTCGGGCTGGACTTGCCGTTTTTCGTGCTGGCGACGCAGAACCCCATCGAGCAGGAGGGCACGTACCCGCTGCCGGAGGCTCAGCTTGACCGATTCATGTTCATGGTGAACGTGAATTATCCCTCGCGGGACGAGGAGCGGCAGATCGTCAAGAGCACCACGACGGACACGGTTGGAAGCCCGCAGCCGGTTCTCAGTGGCGAAGAGATTCTGGCCTTGCAGCAAGTCATCCGCAAAGTGCCCGTCAGCCAGCACGTGGTGGACTACGCCGTCAGCCTCGTTAGGGCATCCCGGCCCGGCGACGGCACTGCCCCGGATTTCGTGAAAAATTACCTCACGTGGGGAGCCGGGCCGAGGGCGGCACAGTATCTCATTCTCGGCGCGAAAAGCCGAGCGCTGCTGGCTGGGCGGTTCAACGTCTCAGCCGAGGACGTCCGCGCGGTCGCCAAGCCGGTAATGAGACACCGGCTGTTCACCAACTTCAACGCCGACGCCGAACAAATCACCACTGACCGTATCGTCGATATGCTAATCAGCGCCGTCCCCGAACCGCAAGTCGCCGACTACAGCCACCAGACAGCGTGAAACGGGGAAAAACGGGAACCAGGAACCGGTAAAACAGGAAAAGGTCTTGTCCTGGAATAGCTTGTTACTGTGAGTGATGACTTTTTTCAGGACAAGACATGGTTTCCCTGTTTCTGTTTCCTGTTTTCCCCAGTTCCCGTTTTTTTTATGAGATACTCGTGGCGACGGGTATATTATGCCTGATCGTGTTTTTTGATTTTTTCGAGTGTCGGCCTATGCGTATTTTTGTAAGACAATTTTTATGGTGGACTGTGGCGGTTGTAAGCCTGGTTGTTACGGGCTTGGCTTGTCAGCCTGTCGGGGATGTATCCACGACTGGTGCGGCGGCGTTAACTCCGCAGGCGAAGGCACTTGCCGCGGAGCAGAGGGCGGCTTATCCGCCGGCGGCGGGGGGGAAGTTCAAGTCGTTGGCGGATTTTGAACCTCGCGGCAGCCTGTCTGCAGCCCGGCAGGTCAAGTGGTTCACGCTGTATCCGGCCTCGCCGCGCAGCAGCATTGCGTTTACGCGGCAGGCTGGGCGTACCGGCAAAGGCTCAGCCCGCGTTTGTCTCGATGTCGGCGGTTCGCTAGTGTTCCATCTGCCGGATTCGTGCGATATTTCCGCGTATACGTTGTTGTTGATGGCGGTTCACAGCAGCCGGCTGCGGGACGACCTCTGCGTGAGCCTCTCAAGTGATGACGGCGAATGGACTTCGGCCCGCTCGATTGTCAAGCCGGGCTGGAACATGGTGCTGATAGATATCCATCGTCTCGGCAGGCTGAAGAAAAAGGGGCAGTTCGACGCGAAAAAAGTCCGCACGATTCGCCTGGAGTTCGTGGATGCCGCCGGGCCTGTGGAATTCCTGCTGGATGACGTTCTGCTGGTGAACAATTTCCGCCGTATTACCCCTGTGCCCGAGGGGATCAGGTTTCACGAGAACGGCTTGGATTATTCGGTCAAGCTTCCGGGGCGGGAAGGAACGGTTTGGATTTCCCGACGCCGCGACGGGCTTTGGCGGATGGGCGTGCATCAGCCTACTGTTAAGGTCGCCGGGCCGGATACGCCGCTGGCTGCCGGTGGCGAGCAGATAGCCCTGCTGGGCAGTCATCGCGTGGGGCAGGTGCGGGTTGTCGAGCATAACGCGGTGCGGCTGCGGCTTGTCAATACGTGGTATTTTCCGTCGCGGGCGGGCGAATGGGCTATGTTGGGCGTGCGGTATGTGCGGTGGCATATGACGTTCTACGCCGATGGGCGATGGGTCAACGACGTGGAAATGAACAATGCCGGCGGCAGGCTTCTCGGGAAGGTCAGCATCGCCATGCCAGGCCGGGCGGCTGGATGGGCCGGCGGGAAAATGTCCCGTATCTGGCGGGAGGATGATTTCGTGGGGCCGGTGGCTCACTGGAATTATATCCTGGCCCCGACAGGTCCCGACGAAAGAATTATTAAGCAGAATTATCTTTCCCCGGTAAAAATCGAGACAATTATCGCTACTAAAGGGGTTTACGGGCAGGGGGATAAAAATCGCGACGGGTTTGACGAGTCGCAGGGTTGTTACGTCCTGGCTGGCTGGAAGGGACATTGCCGATTCCGCATTCATCCTGACCCCGTCGGGTTGATCAGGCCAGTGTTTCGCATTTTCGGCCCTTGGAAACGCCCGCCGAGCGTGAACATGGAGGGTCTGGTTGTCCGCAATGTCGTTCTGCTGCCCGATGGAACGGCGATGTTCGTGCTCCCGGGCAAACTGGAAAAAAGCACCACCATAGAGGTTTTCGGGGAATTTGCCCCGCCGAAGGTACGGTAATCCAGGTAGGTTATGAAGCCGGAGGCTGGAGACCGGAGGAAAAACTACCAAACAAAAAACCTCCTGCCTCCAACCTCCTGCCTTGTTTTTTCTGCCGGCGGGATTCCCGATCTGGTGTGTGAAATTTTTTCCTGGCGCGATTTAAGTGTAGTAGTTACAGTAGCTTG
>JAIORC010000383.1 GCA_021108335.1 Phycisphaerae bacterium | reverse complement strand
GATGCGGAATTTCTTTTGAGCATAAAGGCCGGCACACGCAGGATCGATGGGTCTGAAAAATCGAATGTATCGTATGTAACTATCACTGAAAAGGGCGCCCCCCACTTTTTTGCTAAAGACAGTATTAAACGGGTATCATTGGATCTTAAACGTCCGGTTTTACATTTCACAGGGAACACGACATCCTGCACATGAAAGATGAAATCAATTTCCTGCCTGCCAACCCTCCAGAATGTCAGGGCTGCATCCATCTCTTTTAGACGAAGAAACACATCATTTTCTACAATTCTCCCTAATATTTCGGGAAAAATATCCAGCGGTCCATAGCGGTGTGCGGCAAGGGAGGGAGTACTTAGATATACTTTTTTCCCTGTCCTTCCGGATTTTCTTTTAGAACGTGTATAGTTAAAACAGTATTGTACAAGATATCCGGCCATCAATGCCTCAGTAAGCCTCTTTAGCCTGCCTACGGAAATTCCGACGTCCCTGGCAAGGGTGTTGTATTCTACTATTTGCCCATATTCACTGGCGTAGATTCCATAAAGCATTTCCAGGTCAATAGGATTTTCACCCCTGAAACGGGCAGGAAGATCGTATCTCAATATCTTTTCTACAACCACCTCTTTAATATATCGACGTCTGGATTCCTCATCATCGAGTTCTTTTAACTGGGGAAAGCCACCCCACCTCAAATAGTCGAGATATGTCCTGGTAAGACGGGCCCTGTTCGCCCCGTAATAAAGGGCCGTTTCAGTGGGGATCTTTCGTAAACCAGGATCAATTTTAAACTCAGGCGGTGGTTCAAGTCCATTGATGGTCATGTAATCCGTGAAATCAGGTGGGGACAGGCGCAGCATGTCAAGCCGCCCGGCTAAGCTTTCTGCTGATTCGGATTCCAGCAGCAAAGAGGATGACCCGGAAACCACAAAAGTAAGCGCAGGATCTCGGTCTAAATACCGTTTAACGATGTCAGTCCAGCGGGGAACGAGCTGAATTTCATCCAAGAAAATGTATGTTTTCTCCTTGATACGTCCAATGGATTCATCAAGGAAATCTAAGATATACGCATCCAGCACCCTTTCCAGGACGTTATCATCTTTCAAAACAATATCCCGGTCAAACTGAAAGTAGCATATCCTTTTAGCCGGGACCCTGTTTGCGGACAACTCCCCTACTAATTGTTTCAGAAGGGTTGTCTTTCCTATTCTCCGCAATCCTCCAATTCCTAATGAGAGGGGGCCATCTATCAACTTCAGCATATATCCGAAAACGCGCCTTTTTGGCCACGTCCATTCATTCAGGGCTTGCCCTTCCCAGTGAGGGTTGAATGTATTTATCAGGTAAATCATGTTTGTTCTGGTAAAATGCATTTTAGAGTTTAATATCTACCATAAAATGCATTTTAAGACAAGTTTTTATCCGTCAAAGACATAGGGGACATTACCAATATCTCCAAAGCCCTTAACAGGACAATGAAAGATTAATTTAACTCAGTCAACAACGTCCAGTTTTCCAGAGTTTTGTCGGACCATGATAGTCAAGCACCAGGAGATCGGTTTCTGCATAGTCGGTCAGCAAGCTTACATGACAGCCGTTCCCTTTGGCGAGGCCGAATTCCTGGAACAGACTGGGCATTCTGATATAGATGGCGGCATTTCCTTCCTACAGCTTTTTGGGCTATTCCAAGGAGGATGAAGAGAACTCCCCGCTGTAGTGGGTGACGAAAACAGCCTGGAGCATTTTGTCCAGATGTCATAAGGAAAAGAGAGTGCTGTCAACTAAGTTTACATCAAACCTCTGTATGTGTATATGAACTTGATAGCTGACATATTTCTCGATTATTCCACGACATATCCGTAGCGCCCAATTCATACAAAAGTATATATGTATGTCAGTATGTTATATTCATTAATCCACAACAGCTCCTTCGCTTTCTTCACACTGGCACAATATTCGCGTAATAGCATTTTTAGAGAAACTAAACAACAAAAAGGGGGTGGTCACATTCAAAAAGTGAAGGTTACATTTCGCAAACCATATTCCGAAAAGATCAACTCAAAAAAGGAGGGAAAAGCTATAAGGAATGAAAAGATCAGGAAGAACCTATAGTCATCGGAAAGAACCAAGTAAGAAATAAAGGTAAACTTCTCCCTACAGAAATCGTAGGAGATCAAGCAATTATCAATCTCAATGTGACATCACGAGGCTCATTTAGAGCTTTAAATGATCCGTGTCATTGAGTCCCTAAGGAGGGTTAAATCATGGAAGAAAGAAAATGGACTGGGTTTGCAGAGTCTTCTGAAGAAGACATGAGCCCACAAATTGAGGTCGGACAATCGTCTTCACCTCTAGTAACGCGTGAGATGCGCGATGCCGGCGAGCACACTGTATTGACTATCCGTTATCATGTGGGAGGCATTTGGGAGGGTACGGTTCAGGACTTTACTACTGTGGACATACCCGATACTTCTCACATAGATGAGGAAGGGGCACCCGCTGTTCCGAAAGATGGTATCTTCGTAGCTATACCAGAAGATGCGAGGGACGTTGAAATTCGGACAGTTGACAAGCTGGTTCACCAGATCCCTAAGGATGTAAATCTAGCACCGGCACCCAAGCAGTTTCGTGAAGAAGAGTTCAAAGAAGTCTACGAACCCGACGCCAGGATATATGACAATGATGAACCATACCCAGGGAAAGACTTTGAGTTCCTTGGACTTAAAAGTATGGAAGGAATTAACGTTGCGCATTTGCTGGTGTACTTGGGGCAATACCAACCAAAATCAAAGCAACTGGAGGTAGTGCAATCCATGACATTGGAGGTGTCTTTTAGTACACCGCCACAAATGGATCGCAAGCCTGGTCGCAAACCACGTGAAACCATTACTAGCGATCTAATCTTAGGTCTGGATCTATTGGATAAATCGCGAGATTACGCTTCGCATGTAGAAGATCTCAGCGATTTAGAGGAAGTTGATATTACCGTACTGGAAGAAGAGTCAGGAGAATCGGCTCTGATAGGAATGTCGCATCTTGAACGCCTTGAAGAAGACTTCACCGATCCAACAATAAGTCCGATACCAATCGAAAGGCCTCTATTCGAAGAATTACTCAGGCCTAAATTGAAAGTCAAGAGCATCATTGCAGAGTATGTGATCATTACTACAAAGGCGCTTGCTTCTTCTGTTGAGCCGTTACGCAGCGCTAAAGCTGGTTGGCCTTACTACGCGCGGGTCGCTCTGACGGAAGATATCAGTCGGGAGTTCCCATCATCTTCACTAAAGGAGTCTATCCTTGAATTCCTAAAGTGGACTTACAAAAATTGGCGAGTGCCACCTCGATTCCTTATATTAGCAGGCGATACTGACGTTTTACCCATTCACCTCTATAACCGTTCAGGCGTGAAATACGCCTCTGACCATTATTATGCGGATCTCAAGGGGGATTTAGTTCCGGAAATCTCTGTCTCCCGCATCCCTACATCGGATACTTCCACTTTAAAGAGGGTCTGCCAGTACATAGCAAACTACGGCTATTATCGGGGCGGCGATTGGGGTGGTTGGCAAAACCGGGTAATGCTGTGCGCTTATCAAGCGAACACTTATGAAAGTACTTGTGACCAAGTAGCAAACAAAATTAAGTGTCGCTTCCACGTCATTAAGCGCTATGCCAAAAACACCAATAAAAATGATGTTATCAATACTATGCGAAATGGTGTGCTCTTTGCGGTTTACCGAGGTCACGGAGGCAAGACTTCGTGGTCATCCAGCAATGGCCTCAATACGAACGATGTCAGAGGCCTAGGGAATTATGGTCGGCCACCTTTCGTGTTGAACATTTGTTGCCAGAACGGTTGGGTGGATGACAATAGCATGGAGACAATCACTGAAACTTTCATACGGCAACGCAAATCAGTATCAGCGTTTGCTGCATCCCGCGACTCCTGGACTTATCCTAACAACGACTTTATCAAGTATGTCTTCGATGCAGTCATGACCGGGCGATCCCACGATCCATCCGAGATTATTCGTTACGCTAAAACCAAGATGGTACGCAACCACCCTACGTCCAGCTACCATCTGGACAATGTGGTGATGTATAATTTATTTGGCGATGCTACTGCCAACGTAGCAAGTAACGTCGAATACTTGCGTGGCGAATGGGATATGAACCATGATGGATGGCGGGGTGTTCTCAAGATTAGTCGCATTTACCGTTATCGTGTCGAACGGTATGGCAATAGCTGTGGTCCAGTATGGGACATTAGCGGTAAATATGTGGCTCATAATAATAAATCCTATCCCTTCATCGGAACAATAGGTGCCTTTGATGAATACCATGTTGGCAGTACCAAGAAACGAAGTGACCACAAAGTCGAGTTCCATATCCGATTCTCCAATTCCAACAACCAGCACTTCGTCGGCTACGTATACACGTGGGATCGCAGGCGTATGTCTGGATTAACATGGTGGTCTGGTCGTCCATTTGGCTGGAACGCCACTCGCCGCTAGCACAACCGTTAAGGATTGAGACGATCCTGAAAGGTCGTTTCAATCCATTGCTCAAGAAGCGCTGGTGACCTCCCGAACCGATAAGCTTTTAACTCGTGGAATACTCAACGCGATCGAGCAGCATCCAGAGTTGTTAAGCGACTGGGCAATCAACACGCTGGAACGACACCTGGCCTCTATCCGTAGAGGATGTCCCCCAGTTTTCTTACTGGTTGGCATATTGATTCTTAGAAGAAGAGCAATAAGCAAACCCTTAAGCCAAAGGGAGCTGCTTATTGCACAAGTCTCGGGAACTCATCAGGCATGGTATCCAGCGCACAACAAAGGGCGCCAGGCGCCTGAAAAAGCAGTTGAGTCTTGGATCAATACGCTCAGCAGAAGCGGCCTGAGTGAGAGCGAACTGTTGCTGCTGGTTGCTGACAATAAAGCGCGCAGCCAGCTTCTTGGGAAATCCTGGCCATAAAGGGAACTCAATGCCAAAACTTCTATATTGTGGGTGCCAATAGGCCTAACACTTCATTCAACCGGCCCTGCGCGAAAAGCCGCGCAGGCCCGTTAATTCGGTTAGGCTCATAGCCATTTGAGTTTATCTGCTTTTGTTCATTAACTAAAGGAGGAGGATTATGTCCAAGCAAGTAATCGAAGCCGAAGCCAATTTACTAGATGAAGCGAAAAAGCAGGTGCGATCTCAGATCCCCGAAGATTGCCTCGTGGTCTCGGAGACTGTGGTTTCCGATGGGAGTCCCAAGACGCTGAAAGCCACGGCCGATACGATTGACGCCGCTTTTTCGGAAGCACAGAAAAAATTGCCAGAGGAAGCCATTGTCGTGGTAAAAAAGGAAGTCATTACGCCAGTGGCCAGAGTCATCCCCATTGAGGCGATTGATGACCATAGCGCACTGGGACTGGCAAGACGTAACCTCGGTGATACCGCAACCGTTAAGGGTGTTACCTTGACAAAACCTGGCAAGAAGGGATTCCTTGGCATTGGGAAAACGCTCAACGGCTATGAAGCACAAGTGTTTCAGCCAGCGGTTGTCGAGATAATCTACCGAAAAAAGGCAAAAGTGCGTGCTGAAGTACTTCCCATTAGCGAGCTCGATGGGCAAGCGCCACAATACCTTTCCAGAAAGAAGGATGGTCAGTTTGACCAAGTCATTGCGGAGTTGACGCCATTTCTACCCAAATTACCAAAGAAAAGCGAGCTCAGAAAGATCCTCTCTAGTACTTATTTGGACCGGGGTGCGGCCAAATATCAGCTTGGTAATCAAGGGCAAGCCATTGCAGACTGGGAATCGGCAGTTCGTGTTGACCAAGACAACTGGAAAGCGCTGGTAAATCTCTCAAGCCTCTACATGTCCGATCAGCGCTGGAATGAAGCGGCGCAGGCTCTGGAGAAAGCCTTTCAAATCAATTCGGAACTGAACAACAACCCACGTACTGTTGAACGACTTCAACAAATACGTGCGCACCTATAAGTATAAGAAAGGGGTCGGTCCTGAATGGCACTTACTTAAGCCGAGGCGCGTAAAAATCAATAGGTTGTGCGGCCGGGCAAGGTCGCATGTTTTAGCGGGTGCGAATCCCGCCCCAGAAGGCTGGCCAGCCACCGGGTAGCGAGTCCTTGGATCGACGGGAGCAATCCCCG
>JAIORC010000268.1 GCA_021108335.1 Phycisphaerae bacterium | reverse complement strand
CACCCGACATTTTTTTCTGGGCCAATCATGGCGACCCCTGCGGTGTCGCCATGCCACCCTGAATTGTAGGGTGAGTGCTTGTACCCATGCAGGACAGAAAACACATGGTCCCCTGGGGACCATGCCACCCAAACTGTAGTCGGATGCCATCGTGTATCTATTTTTTGTGGCTGTCGCTTCGCTCCCGCCACGGCACCCGACGCCATGTGGAAATACACTCCCGCTGTCAAAAATCTTCGAGTATTGGTTTCTCTTTGGCGTGGGCGAGGTCTTCGGGTTTTTGCAGGCCGCCCAGGCCGACCCGCTCGGCCAGGCGATAGAGCATCACGTACAGCGACGGGACGACCAGCAGCGTAAGCATCGTCGCGAAGCCAAGCCCGAAGACCACCGCGACCGCCATCGACGACCACCACTGGCTCGACGAGCTTCGCGTAGCCCACCGCATGACGTGGAAGTCGAAGCTCACGCCCGTTACCATCGGAATCAACCCGAGAATCGTCGTCGTCGCCGTCAGCAGCACCGGCCTCAGCCGCGTAACACCTGCCTCGACGGCGGCGACCATAAGGCTGTGCCCGCGACGCTGCAATTTCCGCGTATAATCCAGCAGCACGATGGCGTTGTTGACCACCACGCCGGCAAGGCTTATGACCCCCACGCCCGTCATCACAATGCCGAACGGCATATCGAAAACCAATAGCCCCACGAACACGCCGATCATCGACAAAAGCACCGTGGTCATGATAATCAGCGGCACGGACAGCGTATTGAACTGCGCGACCAGGATGCCGATTATCAACAGAATTGCCAAGGTGAACGCCTTGGTCAGAAAGGCCTTCGCTTTGTCCTGCTCTTCCTTCTCTCCGGCATATTCCAGATAATAGCCAGCCGGCAACTCCAACTCCGCCAGAGACTTCTGCACGTCTTTCAACACAGCCGGGCCAAGCCTGCCTTCGGCGTCGCCGGTAAGCGTTACCATACGCTTGCGATTCACGCGATGGATAGTGCCCAGCCCGGGGCGATACTCGAAATGCCCCAGCGAACTGATGGGCACAGCCTCGCCGTTGCCGCTGGGCACACGCCAACGCGACAGGTCGTCAAGCTGATTCCGCTGCGAAAGCGGCGTGCGGATGCGAATGTCGTACTCGTCGTTGAACTCGCGGTACGTGCTTATTTTTGTGCCGAAAATCGCTGCCTTGAGAAAATCGGATACCTCGCGGGTATTGACGCCCAAAAGCCCGGCCCGCTCGCGGTCGGGCACGAAAGCCAGTTCCGGCTTTTCCGCTTCGAGATCGCTCTGGAGGTTCACCAGGTTGGGCACGTTTTCAATGCTGCGTTTAATCTCGTCGCTGAGCTTCTTGAGAATTTTCATGTCCTTGCCGATAACCCGTATCGTAACCGCCGCTCCGGTCGGCGGGCCTTCCTTCTGCTTTTCCAGCTTTATTTCCGCGCCGGCAATATCCCCGATATCCTTCCGCATTTCCTTGATGACATCCGCGGATGGCCGTTGGCGGATTTCATAATCCGGGAACACGATGGTCAGGCTGCCGGTGTGTACGCCTCCGCCGCCGCTGCTACCCGGAAAACCAGTCCCGCCGCCAATGCCAACATTGGTAACCAGATTGTCGTATTGCGCAAAGCCGGCTGAATTTCGTCGTAATGGCATAATTTTCTGCTCGACGAGCCTTGCGATGCGGTCGGTTTCGTTAATATTCGTTCCCTGCGGCGCGCGGATATCGACGACGGCCTGGTCGGGGTCCATCTCTGGAAACAGTTCGTGGCCCCGGCCTCGCCTGACGTATATGATTCCAATGGCCGCCAGCATGCACAGGCTGATCAACACAGTCGTCATCGGATGCTCCAACGAGACATGCAGCAACTTACGGTAATGGGTTATGAACCAGTGATCCCGCTTGCCGGTCTCTTTCCGCTTGCCCGGCTTGGTGAACACCGAGCAGATTACCGGGGTGATAACCATCGCCACCACCAGCGAACTGCTGAGCACGACAATGGCTGTCAGCGGTATGTAGCTCATGAACTCGCCCATGATGTCCGGCCAGAACAACAGCGGCGCAAAGGCAGCCACCGTCGTGGCGGTTGAGGCGATTACAGGCCAGGCCACTTCGCCCGTGCCCTTCATCGCCGCGTCAATACGGCTGTATCCCTGCTCCGCATAGCGATAAATGTTCTCCACGATCACGATGGCGTTGTCCACCAGCATGCCCAACGCCAGGATCAAACTGAACAAAACCACCATGTTCAACGTTATGCCCATCAACTGCAATATGGCGAAACTCATCAACATGCTCAACGGAATCGCCATGGCTACGATTATGCTGGAACGAAACCCCATGAACAATATCAACACGATCACCACCAGGACCAAGCCGGTCATGATGTTGTTTTCCAGGTCCATGACCATCATATCGATTTGCTTGGAATCGTCGTAGGTCAACTCGAATTTAACCCCAGCGGGAACCTGCTTGCGGGCCTCGGCGAGTATCGCCTTGACATGCCGGGCGATATCGACAATATTCGCGCCGACACGCTTCTTTATGGCGATAGTTACGCTGGATTGACCGTCCAGCCGCGAAATGGTGGTGCGATCCTTGAAGGTATCCTTGATCGTCGCCACGTCCGAAAGATAAATCTGCCGGTTGCCGCGGCGGGCGATCGGAAACTTGTCCAACTCGTCGGGCTCCGTAATCTCGGCGGGGATGCGAACATTGAACTTCGTGCCTGCCGTCTCCAGGCCACCGGCGGTACGGGTGATGTTCCCCGCAGTGATCGACTGGAACAACTCCTCCATGCAAAGGTGATACTGAGCGAAACGATCCGGGTCTATCTCGATAATAATTTCCCGCTCCAAAGCCCCTCGCACGTCCACCTCCAACACGCCGGGAATAACCTCAAGCTCGTCCTCGAGTTTCTCGGCGATGGCCTTTATCCGCACCGGCGAAATCGGGCCGGACATGCTTATCATCATGATCGGGCGATCCGTAAAGCTGATTTCCTTGACTATCGGTTCGACGGGATCGTCAGTATTTTTCGGTAATTCGGATTTCGCCTGGTCCACCTTGTCCTTGACCCGCTGGAGGGCGTCGTCGATGTTCACCTCCGGCAGAAACTCCACAAAAATCGTAGACATTCCCTCGGCGGAGGTGGACTTCATCTCCTTCATCCCCTTCAGGCCGGAAAGCTTCTGCTCGATTTCGTTGGTGATCTCGTTCTCGACGTCATTGGGCGACATCCCCGGATTCGCCGTGGTAATGATAATAAACGGCACCTTGATATCCGGGGCGGCTTCGCGCGGCAGCGTAATGTAGGCGGTAACGCCGGCGACGATAATCATCACCATCAGCACGAGGACGGTGGTTCGGTTACGAATGGCTGTATTGCTGATTAACATTTTTCAAGTCTCGATTCGCTGCAATGCTTTGCAACATATCAAATGGTGGGTGCCATGCTTCTGCTTGCAGAAGCATGTATACCAATACCCATCATTTTGCCTGTTACAGAGTAGTAGATACAAACTCCAGTTCGATTGACGGGCGCGCCGGTTGATTCAGTTTTCCTTCGTCTTTTCGGCAGCCGGCGCGGCGACCGGCTTGTCCGGTTCATTGACAACCCGGATGTCCTGCCCCGGCCCGACGAGACGACCAAGAATCAGCCGATCTCCCGCCTTCAACCCGGCAGTAACGCGAACCTTGTCGTCGCGTAACATGTCCAGGGTAACTTCCTGCCGTTTGGCCACCCCGCCGTCGTCCAGGTACACCACGTACCTCTGCTTCTCCAACGGTATGACCGCCTTCAGCGGAATCATGATAACGTCGCGAAGTTCCCGCCGGACCAGCTCAGCCTTGACGAGTCTCCCGCTGCGGAGAATCCGCTTACGATTGTCTACGCTGACTTCCACGCGGGTGGTACGGGCGGATTGATCGGCGATTTCGCTGATATAGGTAATCTTGCCGGTAATATTTTTAGAATGTTTTGAATTGCTGGAATTTTTGGAATTTTGAGAATTTTTAAAATCCACCCGGTCGTCTATAATCTTCACGGATTGGCCGATCTTCAAAAAGCCCACGTCGCGTTCCGGTACGTCCAGCACGACTTTTACGGTGTTCAGGTCTACGATCTCGGCTACGAGTTCGCCCGGCCTCACGAATTCACCAATTTCCACCGGCAGGCGATTCAGCACGCCGGAAATGTGCGCGACGATAACCGACCGCTCCATGTTCGCCCTGGCTACGTCCAGCGTCGCCCGTGCGATGTCGCGCTGCATTCTTGCCAGGTCCAACTGCATATTGGTACCGACTTTGGCACTGTATAATTTCTCGAATCGCTCGTAGTCGCGCTCCTTGAATTCGTATTCCGCCTTGGCCAGCTTCAGCCGGGCGGTCGTCAGGTCGGAATTAAGATACAGAATCGGTTGGCCTTTGGTAATTGTGTCGCCTTTCTTGAACATGCCCGCCGAGGCAGGGCCTTTGATAATCCGCAAGTCCTTCGTGAACTTATCCTTCCTGCCGGCAAAACCCTCCACGCGGGCCGAAACCTCCGCCGCCACGTCCACGACGCGGTTTGGCTCGACCGTGCCTGGAATCGTACAGGAATCTTCCAGCGACGTAAGCGGCGTAATCGTCAATATGTTCACGTTGACCGGCGGCGGTTTGTGCGAGGGCTTTTTGTCGTCCTTTTCCGGCACGAGCAACCACAGCAACATCACCACCGCGATAGCGCCAGCCACGATGTAAATGTTCTGCCGGTGCAGCCTGCCCCAATCCAGAACCAGATCCCGCAGTATGACCAGCCGGGAAACAACCGCCGACTTCGTGTCCGAAGCAGGGGACTCTTCGGTCTGCCCCTGTTCCTGCTGTTCCATGATATCCTGAATCATGATTTCTCCTGTATGCTTTGCCCGCTGTCGGGGCGATCTGTATCCCGTTCCAGCGCGTTGAAGATAGACCGCTTCAACGCAGCCAGATATTCGTCGTTAAGTTCCCTGCCGATGCCCAGCAGGCAGTGCAGCAGAAGCCCGTCCAGCAAAGCCATCACCAGCGAAGCCGCCGCCTCCGGTTCGTATCGCAACGCAAATTCGCCCTTCGCGACGCCTTGAGTGAAAATACTGACAAGCCGACCCTGCCACCGGTCGTAAATCCCTCCAAACGCCTCGGCGAAAGGCCCTTCCTCCTCGCTGGTGCCGCTGATCCAGAATTCCAGCACCAGCCGCCCGACTCCCTTGTAGTGCGGAAACCGCTCCCACCAGTTGTCCAATTGCATATTCAGTTTATCCCGGGCAGGCATGTCCTGCTGCAATAGTTCGTCCGCACGGGCCTCGTCCTGAACCACCGACCAGAGAAAAACCTGGGTAAACAAATCCTGCTTGCTCTTGAAGTAGTTATACATGCTGCCCTTGGAAATGCCCGCCTCAGCGGCTACCTCATCAACGGTAGCCGCAGCGTAACCCTTCGCGCCAAAAACCCGCTCCGCCGCGAGAAGAATACTCTCCCGTCGCTCTAACTGCTTTTGTTGCCGCGATTTAACCATTTCAACACCTACGCTTTTTTCGTCCAACGCTCTTTTGTCCGGCATTGTACCAAGGTACCGTAGCAAGATATCAGGGTGCTGTGGCGGGAAGCGAAGCGACAGCCACGACGTAACTACTGCGCGAAAGCCCCTTGGGAGGCACCCGGCACCTTCTCAATGCTCTCGCCCGAAATACTTTCCGGCGTCTTTCAACACTTTCCAGCCTTTTTGACAACACTCGCCCGTACCTTCTCTGGGAAACTGACTGACCGGTCAGTCAGTTCCATTGTAGCATTCAATTCCCGAAAATCCAATGGAGTTTGTAAATATTTTTAACTTCCCGCCACAAACATCGTGGCTGTCGCTTCGCTTCCCGCCACGGCACCCAATCGTCGCGCGAAGTTGGGTGGCCCCCTGGAGGATGAACGGCGTATAAATTGTGTGGTGGCCTTCCCAGGTCACCACGCGACGGCATCTGGACGATCTCTTCGCCGCCGGGATCGTTACTAAAGCCTCCCCCTTTCCGTGACGATAGCAGAGATATCCGGGCGTAGCTGCCCGTGGAGCCAGAGGATAGCGGAGGTGGTTTGTGATGCCGGCGGAAGCGGATATTCGGGGGTGGAATTGCCCGGCGGAGTTTCTCCTGCTGATTGAGCAGAAGGA
>JAIORC010000362.1 GCA_021108335.1 Phycisphaerae bacterium | reverse complement strand
CCATGTCTCGAATAGCCCGTGTCGTCATCCCGGATATGCCGCACCACGTTACCCAGCGTGGCAACCGGCAAATGGACGTATTTTTTTCCGATTCGGATCGGCAGGATTATTTGGCCTTGTTGCATGAGATGGCGGACAAATATAGCCTTCGCATCTGGGCGTATTGTCTCATGACCGACCACGTTCATTTTGTGGTCGTCCCCCAGACGGAATCCGCTTTGGCTCGCACATTTCGCGACACGCATCAAACCTATTCGTTGCGAGTGAATCGTCGCCTGCGGACGACGGGGCATCTTTGGCAAGGCCGTTTTCATTCCTGCGTTCTGGATATCCCGCATACGCTGCAGGCGATTCGCTATGTGGAGCGAAACCCGCTGATAACGGGCGCGGTTGCGGACGCGACGGCCTATCGGTGGTCCAGCGCAGCCGTTCGCGCGGGCGTTCGGACGGACGAGTTCAATCTTCTGTCGCCTCTGCCGGACGAAATGCAGGCAATTCTGCCGGATGTATTCGGGTGGGGAAATTGGCTTAATAGTGAATTTGGTGGTGATATAGATTCTCGAGCCGCCAAGGCCATTGACCAAGCCAGCCAAACCGGTCGCCCCCTCGGCTCGCCGGACTTCGTCGCCCAACTGGAGCGACAAACGGGCCGGCAGCTACACGCCAAACCCCACGGCAGACCCCGAAAGCAAAAAAACCAGAACCCCGCCACATAAAGCTATCTATCCCCAGTTTTCGCACATTTATCCACTTGGCCACCCAAGAATTTCTGAAAAACAGAAAGATATGTATGGTAATTGCCGATTATTATTGTATAATGTTCTTGAGAAGCGAACTTTGCCTATGCACGAAGGAGCAATTCTGTGAGCATCCCTGAAAGATTGAAATATGCGCGTAGTCGCGCCGGTTTGACAGGTCACCAAGTACAAGATCGTACTGGGGTTGGTAACTCCTCACTGTCGGAATTTGAAGCCGGCAAGCGAGAGCCAAGCCTCAGCCAACTCCAAAAACTCGCGTCTGTGTATAGGCGTTCCGTTTCATTTTTCCTTGCCGAGGGGGCAATTCTCGAAGAAGAAATGGTGCTCTGGAGAGAAAAGCCTGAAGCGGAGGCTGCCAATCAAGAGCTCCGCTTCTTACAGCTTTGCCGGCAGTATCACAATCTGGAAATCTGGACAAATGAAAAAACTTCCGTCTGCCTGCCCGTCGAAAATAAAAACTCTGGGAATTACAGCTACAGTGATGCAGAGGCATTGGCAGAGGAAACTCGAGGCCTGCTTGAACTTGGCAAGTGCCCTGGGCTTTCTCTTCTGCCTGTCCTGGAGGAAGCCTGTGATGTAAAGATATTCCACCTGGATATGAAACCGACTGGGACGGCTGCCTCAGCTAAAAGTGAGGCCTTTGGCGCGGCGGTGCTACTGAATTCTGGAAGTGTGCGATGGCGGCGAAACTTTGATCTGGCCCACGAATTGTTTCACCTGCTGACATGGGAAATCTTTCCCACGCCGGTGGATGGTGAAACAAAACCGCAGGATAAAATCGAAAAGTTAGCCAACTGTTTCGCCAGCAACCTATTGATGCCTCCAAAGGCCATGCGAACAGCGGTCAACAGCAAGATTGAAAATGGCGGGCTTGTCATTGAAGATTTGTTTGATATCGCTCGACAGTTCGACGTGTCAGTCGAAGCGCTTATTTGGAGAATGCACCGTTTGCAACGGCTTTCCGGGAACAAGAAGAAAACAGAAGCCCTGATTAACCGCGCCAAAGAACTTGCTCCTCTCTTGGAGGAGCGTAAGTATTCTAAACCCCTGACCCTGCCGGAACGATACAAAGCCCTTGCCGTCAAAGCACTCAAGTATGGTGAGATTTCAATAGGCAGGTTTGCGGAGTATCTCGATATCAGCAGGCAGAAGGCTATGAAGTACGTCGAGCAGGAGATCGTGGACGATGAAAAAATTTCAATTGCTTCTGCTTGATGCGAACATCGTTATTGAATTGTTCCGTTTGGGTATTTGGGAAAAGGTTATCGACTCGTGCGACATTCACCTGGCCCGCAGTGTTGCGGAAGACGAAGCGCATTTCTATCTGGACGAATACGGCCAGCGGCAGGACTTCGACCTGAAACCATATGCCGACAATGGCAGGATTACGATTTTTGATGTAGTGATTTCGGAACTTAATGGTTTTTGTTCGCAATTCGATCTGGCGTACATGGAAAAACTCGATCCGGGAGAAGCGGAGTCGCTTGCGTATCTCGTCAATTCCAAAGAGAAATACCTGATCTGTTCGGCGGACAGAATCGTGTATCGTGTTCTCGGCAACCTGAACCGGGAAGAACAGGGAATCTCATTGGAAGAAATTCTTCAGAAAATAGGGCTAGGTCGATCTCTGAGCCGACAGTTTTCCAAAGCCTGCCGCGAGAACTGGACAAAGCAGGGAGCACAGGAGGGTATCCAGGGAAGGGGATTGAAAAACTCCCATTACCCCCATAGCGATTCCGGGTAGGTGCCTTGGTCTACTTTTTCTCGGATTGCTTTTACTACCAGCGGTTTGTCGGCTTGGTAGGTTACGCCCAGCCATTTCTCGGTGGTCGGGAGTACTTTTACTTTTGCCCGGCTGGCTTGGATTAGGCTGTTGACCACCGTCGGAATGAAAATTTCCGCCTTGGGTTCCTGGATTCGCTCCGCCAGGAATTCCGCGAAGCCGGCTTCCAACTCCGCCAGGAAGCCCGGCGTAAAGCCCCACATGTTCATCGAGACGACGCTGCCGGCTGGTATGGCTGTCCAGGTTTCGCCGCCGTCTTCGCTGTATTTGACGTCCGGGCCGAACCGCTGGATCATTGTCCGCTCAACGGTGCTCACAAGGTAGCCGTCATCGTCGGCGGTGCAGACGCCGCGGGCGACGTGGCCGTGCTCGGTGAGCGTGTTGTCCAGCACGAAACCGACCATGCTAAAATCGTACACGCCGCCGACGTCCTCAGCCGACCGGAGATAATCGGCGATGGCCTGGAACGACGCAGCCCCGTAAAAATCGTCGGCGTTTATCACCGCGAACGGAGCGGATATCGCATTTCTGGCAGCCAGCACGGCATGGCCGGTGCCCCAGGGCTTGGTGCGGTCGGCCGGGGGGCTAAAGCCAGCCGGCAGGTCGTCCAACTCCTGGAATACATATTCGGTCTCAATCCGCGACTCGATGGTCTTGCCGACCTTGTCGCGGAAGGCATCCTCGATTTCCTTGCGGATGATGAAAATTACTTTATCGAAGCCGGCTTGGATGGCGTCGTACACGGCGTAGTCGATAACGATTTCGCCGCTGGGGCCGATTGGGTCGATTTGCTTGAGTCCGCCATACCGGCTGCCAATGCCGGCAGCCATCACCACCAATTGAGGATTTTTTGAATTTTTTAAATCTGCCATGAGTCTTCCTTTTTTCAGTATTCCGTCCAAATTAAATTGCCGGTTGTTAAGGTGGCACAGGTTTGCAACCTGTGCCGTGCTGGCCTAGAAAGGCCAGTACGCTGATACGCCAGCGGATTCTCAAATATCCAGAATCAGCCGCTCAACGCAACAGATTTATTGTTAGGCCCATCGCGCACTCGCGCGGCGGCCTTCCCAGGCCGCCGCGGCACAGGTTACAAACCTGTGCCACCAACATAACGGATTTTCGTAAAATTGTCGGCCCTGCGAAATTGCCGGTTGAGATAGCCGCAGTTACTGCCCATAATGTTCGATGTGGGGATACGAACAATCATGACGCATTATATGCAGCAGGGAGAGGAAGATCATGACGGAAGAAACATCGGGCAACATTGACGTAGCCAAGGCTGGGCTGGACGAAGTTTTCCATATGCTCTCATCCGGACGCAACGGGCTTTTGGTTCAAGAGGCTATCAGCCGCTTGGAGCAAGACGGGCCTAACGCGCTGGAAACCGAGCAGACCAACGCACTGCGGAAATTCCTGCTCTACTTCTGGGGGCCGATCCCGTGGATGATCGAGATCGCGGCGGTGCTGTCGGCTGTCGTGCAACACTGGGGCGACTTCGTCATCATCATGGTACTGCTGATCTTCAACGCCGTAATCGGCTTCTGGGAAGAACACAAAGCCTCCAACGCCCTGGACGCGCTGAAAAATCAACTTGCCCTCAAGGCCCGCGTACTTCGGGATGGGGTATGGGGCGAAATCGCGGCTGCCGATCTTGTGTCCGGCGACGTTATCCGCCTGCGGATGGGCGATATCATTCCCGCCGACGTAAAACTCTTCGCCGGTGACTACATCAGCATAGACCAGGCAGCCCTCACCGGCGAGTCGCTGCCGGTCGCGAAGAAAGTCGGCGACATAGCGTATTCCGGTTCGGTAGCCAAGCAGGGCGAGATGTCCGCGGTCGTTACCGCCACCGGCAACAACACATTCTTCGGGCGGACGGCGAAGCTGGTGGAAAGCGCCGGAGCCGTTTCGCACTTCCAGAAGGCTGTCATGCACGTGGGCGATTTCCTGATAGCCGTAGCCATCGTGCTCAGCGCCATGCTGATCGCCGTCGAGCTGTACCGGGGCGAATCGCTGCTGGATGTGGTGCAGTTCGTGCTGATTTTGGTAATCGCGTCGATCCCGGTCGCCATGCCGGCGGTGCTTTCGGTAACGATGGCCTTGGGGGCGCTGGCGTTGTCGAAACGGAAGGCGATAGTCTCGCGGCTCCAGGCAATCGAGGAGCTAGCCGGCGTGGACGTACTCTGCTCCGACAAGACCGGCACACTGACGCAAAATAAGCTGACGCTCGGCGAGCCGGTGGTGTTCGAGGCTGCCGACGCCGCCGAGTGCATACTGGCTGGCGCGCTGGCCAGCAAGGCCGAGAACGAGGACGCCATCGACCTGGCTGTTATCGGCGGGCTGAGCGACAAGGCGGTGCTGGACGATTACACGCAGACGAAATTCACGCCGTTCGACCCCGTCGGCAAGCGGACCGAAGCCGTCGTAACCGACGCCGCCGGCAAGGCTACTCGCTACACCAAGGGCGCGCCGCAGGTGATACTGGACCTCTGCAAAGCCGGCGGCGAAGTCGCCACCAAGGCTGAGGACGTCGTTAACGAAATGGCGGGCAGGGGTTACCGCACGCTGGGCGTTGCCCGGGCCACCGGCGACGATGGTGACTGGCGATTCCTGGGCATTTTGCCGCTGTCCGACCCGCCGCGCGAGGACTCGGCTGAGACGATTGCCCAGGCCCACAAGCACGGGATCGCGGTGAAGATGGTTACCGGCGACAATACCGCCATCGGCAGGGAGATATCCGCCCAGCTCGGCATGGGTGTGAACATTCAGCCGGCTGGCGAATTTTTCCCGCCCGGCAGCAAGCCCGACCACCTCGGCAGCGAGATGGCCCAGCGGATAGAGAATACCGACGGTTTCGCCGAGGTCTTCCCGGAGCACAAATACGGTATCGTCAAGGCCCTCCAGCATCGCGGGCACCTGGTGGCGATGACCGGCGACGGCGTCAACGACGCGCCGGCCCTCAAGCAGGCCGACACGGGCATAGCGGTTTCCGGCGCGACCGACGCAGCCCGTGCTGCCGCTGCCCTTATCCTGACCGCGCCCGGCCTGAGCGTGATTATCAAGGCGGTGGAAATCGCCCGGCAGATTTTCTCGCGGATGATGAGCTACACCATCTACCGGATCGCGATGACCATCGACATAATGTTCTTCGTCGTGCTGGCGATGCTGGTGTATCCGACGGTGGACGGCGTAACGTTTCAGCCGCTGACGGCGATGATGATTATCATCCTCGCACTGCTCGACGACATCCCGATTATGACCATCGCGTACGACAACACCCGCATCGACCCCCAGCCGGTGCGGTGGGACATGAAAAAAGTCCTGACCGTCTCGGCGGTGCTGGGCGGGCTAGCCGTCGCCGAAACCTTCGGCCTGCTGTGCTTCGGCATGAATAACGTAGACCAGACCGTCTGGGGCGTTACCCTCGACCGGGCACACATCCAGACAATGGTATTCCTCCAACTCGTAGCCGGCGGCCATCTGCTGCTGTTCGTAACCCGCACAAAAGGCTTCTGCCTAACGCCGCCGTATCCGTCATGGGTGCTGCTGGGGGCGATTGTCGGCACGCAGGCGTTGGCGATAATGATGTGCGGCTTCGGCTGGCTGGTCAAGCCGCTGCCCTGGCCGCTGATCGGCCTGGTGTGGGTATACAACCTCGTATGGATGTTCGTGCAGGATTTCGTAAAGGTAGCAGTCTACCGC
>JAIORC010000271.1 GCA_021108335.1 Phycisphaerae bacterium | reverse complement strand
ATACACCGAGCCGGAACCATCTCCATTGTCATCATCCCAATAGGCGCCGATAAGGATCTTATCCCCGTCGATAGCTACCGAATAGCCAAATCTGTCCTCTTCCGCTGCGTCAGACGCGGTGAGTTTTGCGACTTGTGTCCACTGGTCGCCATCGCGTTTGAACACATAGGCTGAACCGGAGTTGGATCCGGCATCGTCATTTCCATAGGCTCCCGCGACAGCATAATCGCCGGCGATAGCTACCGCTTGACCAAAATTATCACTCTCCGCCGCATCGGAAGCGGTGAGTTTCATCTGCTGGCCCCAAGTGTTCGCTCCGCCCTGATCCTTGTAGAATACGTAGGCAGAGCCGGAAAAACTTCCGCCGTCATCGTCACCGTAAGCACCGGCGATAGCATATGACCCGGAAACAGCAACCGATCTGCCGAAGTAGTCACTCGCCGCGGCATCGGAGGCGGTAAGTTTTACCTGCTGGCCCCAATTATTCGCCCCACCCTGATCCTTGTAGAATACGTAGGCAGAACCGGACATGGTACCGTTGTCATCGTTAGCATAAGCGCCGGCGATAGCATATGACCCGGAAATAGCAACCGATCTGCCGAAGTAGTCATTCGCCACCGCATCGGAAGCGGTGAGTTTTACCTGCTGCCCCCAATTATTCGTCCCACCCTCATCCCTGTAGAATATGTAAGCAGAACCGGAATTGCTTCCGTTCTCATCATTGTTATAAGCGCCTACAACGGTATAAGCGCCGGAAATATCGACCGAGCGCCCGAAGTAATCACCCCCCGCCGCGTCGGATGCCGTCAGCTTTACCTGCTGGCCCCAGTTGCCCACCCCGCCTTGGTCCTTGTAGTAAATGTAGGCAGAACCCGAACCGCTGCCGGCATCATCATCAGCATAAGCACCGGTAACGACATAGGACCCCGATATCCCCGCCGAATAGCCAAAAGCATCATCCGCCGCTGCGTCCGAAGCCGTCAGCTTTGCATCCTGGACGACATCCGCCCAACCGGCCCCAGCCAAACCAACCAGAACCGCCACAGCAAGTCCTGATACGATAATAAATTTATGTCTACAGGTAATATTTATCTCCCCTTACCACGCAAAAGCACGCCAAACCCGCCGACAAGAAGCATCGTGAGCGTCGAGACGTCCGGCGTGGTGCTGTACAAATAGGTGCTGCCGGTATCACTGTCGTCGCCCCGAGCTCCCGCGAAAAAGTAATCCCCCGAAACGCCCACCGAATAGCCGAACTCGTCATCCGCCGCGCCATCGGCTGCGGTGATTTTGCCCGTCTGCGTCCAAACTTCCCCGATTAACTCGAATATATACGCCGAGCCGGAACTGTCTCCATTATCATCATCCCAATAGGTGCCGATAATGATCTTCTCGCCGTCAATAGCTACCGAATAGCCAAACTTGTCATCAGCCGCCCCGTCATCAGCGGTGAGTTTTGCGATTTGTGTCCATTGGTCGCCATCGCGTTTAAATACATAAGCCGAGCCGGAATTGCTGCCTTTTTCAATGTCATCGTCGCTATAAGCTCCCGCCACAGCATAGTCTCCGGAAATCGCTACCGAATAGCCAAAACAATCATCCGACGCCGCATCCGAAGCGGTAAGTTTAATCTGCTGGCCCCAAGCGTCTGTCCCACCCTGATCCTTGTAGAATATGTAGGCAGAACCGGAATAACTTCCGGCGTCATCATCGCCATAAGCACCGGAAATGGCATATGACCCGGAAATAGCAACCGATTTGCCGAAATAGTCGCTCGCCGCAGCATCGGAGGCGGTGAATTTTGCCTGCTGGCCCCAAGTATTCGCCCCGCCCTGATCCTTGTAGAATATGTAGGCTGAACCGGCATCGCTTCTGCTGCCGCCATCGTCGTCTCCATAGGCTCCGGAAATGGCATAAGCCCCGGAAATGCCCACTGAACAACCTAATCGATCGCCTGCAGAGGTATCGGTGGCAGTAAGCTTTACCTGCTGTCCCCAGTTATTCGTCCCACCCTGATCCTTGTAGAATATGTAGGCCGAGCCGGCAAGGCTTCCGTTGTCATCGTCGCCATAAGCACCGACAATGGTATAGCTATTGGAAATATTTACCGCATACCCGAAGTAATCATCCCCCGCTGCATCGGATGCTGTCAGCTTTGCCTGCTGGCCCCAAGTGTCCACCCCACCTTGATCTTTGTAGTAAATGTAAGCAGAACCAGAACCGCCACCGGCATCATCATCTCCATAAGCACCGGAGACGGCATAACTACCGGAAATCCCCACCGACCTGCCAAAATAGTCACCCGCCGCCGCGTCCGATGCCGTCAGCTTTGCGTCCTGGACGACATCCGCCCAGCCGGCACCGGTACCAAGCAGACCGACCAGAATCGCTGCCGCGAATCCTGACACGATGATAAATTTGTGCCTACACATAATATTTATCTCCCCTTACCGCGTAAAAGCACGCCAAACCCGCCGCAAAATATCAGCGCCAGCGTCGAAACATCCGGCGTGGTACTGAACACGTAGGCACCGCCGGCACTACTGTCGTCGCCGGGAGCTCCCGCGAAAAAGTAATCCCCCGAAACTCCCACCGAAAAGCCGAACATGTCACTCGCCGCGCCATCGGCAGCGGTGATTTTGCCCGTTTGCGTCCAAACTTCTCCAATTAACTCAAATATATATGCCGAGCCGGAATTGTCACCATTGTCATCATCGTAATAGGTACCGACAATGATCTTGTCCCCGTCAATAGCTACTGAATGGCCGAACCCGTCACCCGCCGCCCCGTCAGAGGCTGTGAGTTTTGCGATTTGTGTCCACTGGTCGCCATCGCGTTTAAATATATAAGCCGAGCCGGAATTGTCTCCATTGTCATCGTCTCTATAAGCTCCAGCAACAGCATAGTCTTCGGAAATCGCTATCGAATAGCCAAAATGATCATCCGCCGCCGCGTCGGAGGCAGTAAGTTTTACCTGCTGTCCCCAAGTGTTCGCCCCGCCCTGGTCCTTGTAGAAGATGTAAGCCGAGCCGGAATTGCTGCCGGCGTCATTATTGCTATAAGCTCCAGAAATGGCATAGGCCCCGGAAATATTCACCGCGTAACCAAACTGATCACCCGCTGCCGCATCGGAGGCAGTAAGTTTTACCTGCTGGCCCCAATTGTTCGCCCCGCCTTGGTCCTTATAGAATATATAGGCCGAACCGGAATTACTACCAGCGTCCTGGTTGCCATAAGCACCGGCGATAGTATATGCCCCGGAAACAGCAACCGAGTTGCCGAAGAAATCATCCGCCGCGGCATCGGAGGCAGTAAGCTTTACCTGCTGGCCCCAGTTATTCGCCCCGCCCTGATCCTTGTAGAATACGTAAGCAGAGCCGGAACGGCTTCCGTCGTCATCGTCGTGATAAGAACCTACGACCGTATGGTCTCCGGAAATCGCTACCGAAATGCCAAAATAATCACTCCCCGCCGCATCAGATGCCGTCAGCTTTACCTGCTGGCCCCAGTTGCCTACCCCGCCCTGATCCTTGTAATAAATGTAAGCAGAGCCGGTACCAAAACCGGCATCATCATTCCAAGTAGCACCGGAGACGGTATAAGACCCCGATATCCCCACCGACCAACCATAAAAGTTCTCCGCCGCCGCGTCGGAAGCCGTCAGCTTTGCGTCCTGGACGACATCCGCCCAGCCAGCCCCAGCCAAGCCGACCAGAACCGCCGCCGCGAATCCAAGGGCAATCACGGATTTTGCTTTGTGTAGAAACATGGCGCTACTCATTGTTCGCCTCAAACTCATAGTTCACCTTAATATGTCTAAAAAAGCCTCGTGCATTTGCTGGTCTGTTCGGAGAACCGCCAGATTTACCAAAAACGCCTGTTGCGTATACATCAAGTTGACCTGCTCCTCAGCGAGGTCCACGTTGGGCATCTCGACCATGCCGTCGGCACGAGCGTCGGGATGTTTTGGATCGTGTTCAAGCCGATACGCCGAAGGGTCTTCGAAAACTTCCGTCCTCACCCCACCACACGGCTCGCCAACTTCCGAAAACACGATATCCTTCCGCCGATAGGCCTCGCCGTCGGCGCTACGCGTAGTCCGGGCGTTGGCGATGTTATTCGCCAGAGCATCCAGCCGCCGCCATTGCGCACGAAGACCACTGACGGCAATGCCTGAAGATGTAGACATTCCTCCTGTGCCCATGGCACATCCTTTGCGGCGATACCTAAACAATAGGCCCGATGGAAGTTTACGACACTTTTTGCTACCTCGCAAATTTCGATGATTTTTTTTATTTGGGCCGGCAGCCATCCTGTTCCCATGCGATATTCATTTCGAAACACCCCCAACGTTGGCAAAATTCGCAAAATCAACTGGCCAGGCGTTAACATAGGCGAAATAGGGGGCATAGGAAAGCTTTGCCGGCATGAATTACGTCCGATAATTTAAAAAAAAACTGATTTCCTGAGGTGGCGACGCTTACTCCCGTAAAAATAAGACGTTACAGATAATCGGAATAGTCAGAACCGCTTAAGCCTACCCCTATTGTTCGTCGATAAGGTTAGTGGTGATAGGATTCGCCGCGGCCGGAACGCCAAAAAGGAATGAATTTGACCGGCCGGGAATAATATTGGGGCAAATGATACCGTGAACCGAACCATGGACTGAAAGTGTTCACCAGTGCCCCGCAATAAAACCTGTGGTGGTATCCCGCGGGCTGGGCATTAAGGATGTAACATGGCGAATATATTTGGCGTAACTCCTCCAAACGCAACAGCCGGAATCGAGCCGGCAGGGCAACTGCGCCCCAAAAGCCCAACTGTCAAATCCGCCGGCGTAACCGATACGGTCGAAATATCCACAGCCGGCAAACTCGCAGCAAAAATCAACGATCAGTCCCTCGTGCGGATGGATCTTGTCCAACGTATAAAAAGCGAAATCGCCGCGGGAACCTACGAAACACCCGCGAGAATCGATGCTACCGTAGACAGACTACTCGAGGAATTGACCCTCGATATATAAACTCCTTTTCATGTTCTCCTTTTCCTTCGGCTGGGCATGGCGCGAGAATCGCCATGCCCGGTTTTTTTTTCTTGGTAAATTACGGGAGATTGTTAAAATAAGGGGAAATTCGCAGTATGCGGAGTGTTGGATTTCGCGCCGTGGATTTTTGTGATTGGGTTTGTGAGGAGATGGTCTGGTGAAAAATAAAACGGTTTACACAACTGGCGAAGTAGCAACGATTTGCAAGTTGTCCCAGCAGACGATTATTCGCTGTTTTGATAACGGCCAGCTCAAGGGCTTCCGGGTGCCTGGCAGTAAATTCCGCCGAATTCCTCACGCCGAGCTGTTACAGTTCATGAGGGCCAACAATATTCCCATGGACGGCCTGTCGGGCGATAAAATCCGTGTGCTGGTCGTCGACGACGATCCGAATATCATCAAGCTGTTCGCGGACGTCTTGACTGCGGATGGCCGATTCGAAATCGCCACCGTCCAGACCGGTTACGACGCCGGCCTGATGACGCAGCAATTCCGCCCGGACGTGCTGCTGCTGGACTACATGTTGCCGGATATCAACGGAAACGTCGTCTGCAAGACAATTCGGGACAACCCGGAATTGTCGCACATCAAGATTCTGATAATTTCCGGCATGGTGGACCCCGCCGAGGTCAATAACCTCAAGGATGCTGGTGCGGACGATTTCATCAAGAAGCCATTCAATATCGAAACGGTTATCGAGCGAATGGTCGAACTGGTCGGCAAGTAACGATACTTGCTTGTCTTACGAGGGTTTTGTCTCGTGGAAAACTCATCCGCGAAAAACAACAATGGCAAAAAAATCCGCACGGCGCCCGAAGGCTGGCCCGGAGCTGATAGCGATTCGCCAGTCTGCAGCGACATGGACGACCTGCTGGCTGTCGTGGCGGAGATGGCTGCCGGCGCCGCCCACGAACTGAACAACCCGCTGACGGTAATATCAGGCCGGGCGCAACTGATGCGAGAAAAAGCCCCCACCCCCGAAGAGCGAAAAGTCTGGCAGCAGATTATCGAACAATCCCAGCGAATCAGCGATATCATTAGCGATTTGATGCAATTTGCCTCTCCGTTGCCCGCCAGACCGGAGAAAATCGACCTCGAAAAACTCGTCGTGGACATAATATCTTTTTTTTCCTCCACGAATCCGCCTAATGCGGCGGCTGTTAAATTCGATAAAGATATAGAGAAGCAAGCCCGGGAAATCCGGGCCGACCGGGAGCAGATCGAGGCGGTGCTG
>JAIORC010000341.1 GCA_021108335.1 Phycisphaerae bacterium | reverse complement strand
CCAGCATGTACGCCATGTTTAACGATCTGGCGAAGGGGCGTAAAGAACTCCTGGCCGATCCCGGCAAGCCTATCAGTACCCTCGTGCCGGATGTTCCCGGCAAATACCGGGACTTGATGGCGGCTGGGGAGAAGGCTTTCAAGGCCGGGCAATACCGCCAGGCGCTGGCGTCGTTCAAGTCTGCCCAGGAATCGATGCAACCTCAGGTACCGCCGGGATGTACGCACGCGTTGATGCAGGCCGTGTTCGCCCTGGCCAAGGAGTCGTATCGCGAGCCGGCTGGAGATCTCTGCAAGACGCTGAAAGATTTCCCCGAACTGCCGCTCGTCAATTTTTCCCCAAAAGACTACTACGGCCGGAAGGAAGATTACGCAAAGCACCTGGCCAGGCTCGAGGCCCGCGTCAAAAAGAATCCCAAGGATGCCGACGCCCAATTCCTGCTGGCCTACCTTCTGTGGCGGGACGGTGATTTCGACAATGCCGAGCGAGCCATCAATCTTGCCATTGAAAACGCTTCGACCAAGGAGTTAAAACAGGCCATCGACACCCTGGTCCAGGGCGTTGCTAAGACACATCGCTCTGTTAAGGGCGAGCTGCCGAAACTGCAAAAGCCGAAGGACTATCCCAACGCGGGCCTGCAATTGGCATTGCCGAAAGGTTTTGAAATCAAACCGCTGGAGAAGGCGTCGCAGGTGCTGGTGGCCTCGTCCGAGGGAGAGGTTGAAAAAAACCAGACCTTCACGATATCGATCTTTCCCGTTTCGGAAGGCGTCTCGGCCAGCCAGTTTGTGGACGGTGCGTTGGCGGACCTGCGGCGGCAGGGGACCCTTGGCGACATAAAGCAAACCAGCCGGGTAACATTCAACATCCACGGGATTACGGGTGACGGAGTCCGGCTGGACTTTTCGCATAAGGGCAAGGAAGTTTCCGCTATCGCCGGGTGTTTTATCCGCGAGGTGCGAAGCCCCGACGGGCCTAAGGACAGCGCGATGATACGGCTTGCCTATGTCGTGTCGCTGGAGACGGCCAGGGCAAACAAAGATTCCCTGCCCCCGGCCATTCACGCGATAGCCAAGTCTATCCGGTTCACGGACGTTCGCCATCCTATGGATATTCCCATCGCAAAGGGCAAGGAGTTGAAAGACGAAGAACACGGCTTAGCCGTGGTACTGCCGGTTGGGTGGGTCGCACGTAAAAAGTCGGACGGGATTGCAATGGGGCAGATCGATTTCCTGCTCGGCGGCGTGGCATCGCCCATGGTGCATGCCAGTGCCGTAGATGTGCCCGCCGGCCTTGACCATAAGCAATGCCTCCAAAGGCTCCTCAAGAAATATAAGGACATGGGGTATACGGTCGAGCTTCTTTCCCAAGGCCCGGCGAAGCTGGCTGGCCTGGACGGCTACCAGTTCGCCATCCGGCGATCCGTTGTCGGCAAGGCGGTGAAAGACCCTTATGTCGAGAAGCGTCCCGCGGCGAAGCCGATGACCAAGCCCGGCCCGGCGTATATCGAGATGGGACGATTCGCATTCAGCCCAGGCAGCGTGGGCGATAAAACAGGTAAGAAAAAGGTCTATTTCATTGACATGGTCTGCTATGACGACAACGTTAAAAAAGTCAGCACTGTCCTAGACCACCTGGCGGATGGATTTACGATTCTCAAGCCTGCGGCAGGGGAGTAGCGGTTTGCAGCAGCGTCGCTTTATTTGAAAAAATTTGAAAGGCAGGTGTCTACATGGCCCGCAAAGGTCTTTTGTCGAGATTGGTCAGCATCGTCATCGGTGCCGTGCTGATAGTCGTCGCCGTTGTTGCGGTGTTCTTTTTCAAGTGGAAGGAAACGCCGCCGGCTGAGCCTCCCGTGGTACGGCCGCTCAAAACGATGCTTATCGGTGAGTTGATGGAACCGGTCGGGCGGAAATATCCGGGGGAAATTATCGCGAACGATAAGGTCAAGTTGGCTTTCCAGGTGGATGGGAAGTTGATCAAGCTGGATTTCCTGAAAGGTCAGCAAGTTCCCAAAGGCTACGTTCTGGGGCGGATCGATCCGAGAGACTTCGAATACAAATTGCAGGCCAAGCGGGCCGTTTTCGAGAAAAAGAAAGCGGACAAAAAGAGGTATAAAGAGGCCTTTAAGGCAAAGGTGGCTACAGCCAAGGAATTGGACGATGCGATTGCGGCTTACGAGTTGGCGGCGGCTGAGGAAAAAATCGCCGCCAAGGCGCTTGACGATACTTACCTACGCGCACCGTTTGCGGGAATCATTGCCGACAAGTACGTCGATAATTTCCAGGATGTTCGGGCCAAGCAGGATATTCTCAGCCTTCAGGCTATCGATATCGTCAAGGCCGAGGTGGACGTTTCGGAGGGGCGTATTGCGACGTATAAGCAAATAAAAGATCGCGTCAAATTCCGTGCGACATTCGATTTTCTGCCCGGCCGGGCGTTCGACGTCGAACTGAAGGAATATACCACCGATGCCGATCCAATAACACAAACCTACCGCGTAACGTTCGTCATGCCGGCACCGAAAGACGTAAACATTCTGCCGGGAATGACCGTAACCATCAACGAACGCCTGATCGCACAAAAAGACACCAAGGGGGCGGGATATCTCGTGCCCGTCGCCGCGGCGCCCGTTGACGACCTGGGGCAGTACTACGTTCAGGTGGTTAAGCCAGACAAGGGCGATACCCACACCGTCCATCGAATGAACGTGAAGGTTGGTGAGATGGAGGAGGACAAGATTTTCATACTTGAGGGTGTTACCAGGGGCCAGCGGATAGCAACTGCCGGCGTGCGTTCTCTCAGGGAAGGCCAGCGAGTAACTCTGTTCAAGCCGAAGGGAGCGGCCAAATTAAGATGAATATCGCAGAGGCCTCGATAAAATATAAAACGATTACACTGGTAATGACAGTTTTCATTATCGGCGGGGGAATTATAGCCTACGAAAAGCTTGCCCGTTTGGAAGACCCGGAATTCACGATCAAGTGTGCGCAGATATACACCACCTATCCCGGTGCCAACGCCATGGAGGTAGCCGAGGAGGTTACCAACGAAATCGAAAAGAAGGTTCAGGAACTCGGCCAGCTAAAGAGAATAACCAGCATTTCCCAGCCGGGGCTTTCCATTATTTCGGTGGAGATAAAGGATAAGTACGACAAAAGTTCCCTGCCGCAGGTATGGGACGAGCTGCGCCGTAAAGTCAGTGATGTCCAGTCGTCCCTGCCGCCGGGTGCGACCCGGTCGGTGGTCAATGACGACTATGGCGATGTCTATGGCGTGTTCTTCGCGGTATGCGGCGACGGGTATACCTATGCGGAAATCAAGGAAACCGTTGACATTCTGCGTCGCGAACTGCTGCTCTGCCAGGACGTAGCCAAGGTTACCCTGATCGGCGATCAGCCGGAAACCGTCTACGTGGAAATTTCCCGGGCAAAGCTCAGCCAGTTGGGTATTTCGCCGGATGCGATTTACGCATCCCTGGCTGGGCAAAATCTCGTAGTGCCGGGCGGCAAGGTCGAAGTCGGCAGCGAGTACATCAGAATTTCACCGACCGGCGAATTAAAATCCGTCGAGGAAATCGGCAACCTGCTGCTCCTCCATGGCGGCAAGAACGCCTCGAAGCTCTACCTCAGGGATATCGCCACTATTCGCCGGGGCTATGCCGACCCGCCGAGGAGTATCATGCAGTTTAACGGCCGGCCCGCAATCGGTCTGGGCATTTCCACCGTTGCCGGCGGAAACGTTGTAACCATGGGACGGGCAGTCAAAAAACGCGTTATCGAACTGAAGGCCCAGTTGCCCATCGGCATGGAGTTGGGCCTTATCTCGAACCAGGCCGAGTCTGTTACGGAATCAATCAACGGCTTTATCGTCAACCTCATCGAGGCGTTGCTGATCGTTATTGGCGTGCTTATGGTCGCCATGGGGTTGCGAAGCGGAATCCTTATCGGCGCTATCCTGCTGCTGACGATCCTGGCGACGTTTATCTTCATGAAAATGTGGGGCATAATGCTTGAGCGAATCAGCCTGGGGGCACTGATTATTGCGCTGGGCATGCTCGTGGACAATGCGATTGTGGTCGTTGACGGCATACTCGTGGGCATGCAACGGGGCGAAAATCGCCTCGACGCAGCCAAAAAAATCGTCGGCCAGACCATGTGGCCGCTTTTCGGGGCGACTGTCGTAGCCGTCCTCGCATTCGCGGCTATCGGCGTTTCGCAGGACTCCACCGGCGAGTACTGCCGGAGCCTCTTCCAGGTGATGCTTATTTCTCTGATGGCCAGTTGGGTTACGGCGATAACCATCACGCCGCTGTTGGGCGTAATGTTCCTGAAAATCAAATCCGTTACGGGAAACTCGCAAGAACAGGCAGACCCATACGGTGGCTTGATGTATCGCGTGTATAAGAGGTTGCTACTCGGCTGCCTGCGATTCCGCTGGGCGACGATGGCAGTCATGGCTGGTATGTTGGCGCTGGCTGTGTACGGATTTGGCTTCGTTGACAGAACCTTCTTCCCCGACGCGCCCCGCCCCCAATTCATGATTCATTGCTGGATGCCGCAGGGAACGCACATAACCAAGACCGCGGCGACACTGAAAGAAATTGAAAAGCACGTGCGGACCATCGACGGAGTTGCCGACGTGTCGGCTTTCTCCGGGGGAGGGGCGCTGAGGTTCATATTGACCTATTCCCCTGAAAACAAGAACGATGCCTACGGTATGCTGCTGGTCAATATAGAAGACTTCGAGAAGATGGGCGAGATTGTCCCGCCGCTCCAGAAATATCTCAAGGATAATTACCCGGACGTCCAGATTATGACACGTAGTTTCATGTTAGGCCCGGGCGACGCCAACAAAATCCAGGCCAGGTTCCGCGGGCGAGACCCCGACGTGCTGCGTAAATTGGCGGCGGAGGCAAAGAAGATTATACTCGCCGAGCCGACCGCTACGGACATGATGGACGACTGGCGCAATCGCGTGCCGCTGATCCGCCCGGTCGTCGCCGAGACCCAGGCGCGAGATGCCGGTATCACCCGCTCCAATATCGCCGATGCACTGCAAATCGGGTTCACCGGCCTGCAGATCGGCGTCTATCGGGAAGGCCGCGACCTTCTGCCGATTATTGCCAGGGCGCCGGCGGTTGAACGTGATGACGTGGCGAATATTCATAACGCCCAGATATGGAGTCCGGTAGCCGGGCAAAGCATCCCGATCAGCCAGGTTATTACCGGATACCAGACCAAATCGGAGAATACGATTATCCGGCGACGAAACCGCCTGCCCTGCCTGACGGTTATGTGGGACCCCAAGGAAGGCCCAGCCACCGTTGTATTCGATAAATTGAAATCGAAGATCGAGGCGATCCCGCTTCCGGCGGGCTATACGATGGAATGGGGCGGGGAGCACGAAAACTCCGGCAATGCCCAAGCCGGACTGCAGGGGATGCTTCCCATCGTCGGCCTGTTGATAGTGCTGACGGTAATCTGCCTGTTCAACGCGCTCCGTCAGCCGTTGATTATCTTCCTGACCGTCCCGCTGGCGATGATCGGCGTAACAGCCGGCCTGTTGATTGCCAAACAACCCTTCGGGTTCATGGCTTTGCTGGGCTTTATGAGCCTGGTCGGAATGCAGATCAAACAGGCGATCGTTCTTATTGACGAGACCAATCACCAACTCGATTCGGACAAGCAGCCGTTTGACGCGATTGTCGATTCCGGCCTGAGTCGTATCCGTCCCGTGATATTGGCTGCCCTGACCACCGTGCTGGGGATGATTCCTCTGCTGCCGGACGTGTTCTTCGCGTCGATGGCGGTAACGATTATGTTCGGCCTGGCCTTCGCGGCTATGTTGACCCTGATCGTCGTGCCGGTGCTGTTCTCCATATTCTTCCGTATCAAGTACGTCAAGCCCGGGGAGGCGTAGCAGGCAATGCACGCATCCGGTGAAAAAAAAGTCTCCGCGGGCAGGAAGAAATTGTCCGGCATAGTATCTCGCCCGGGCCGGCCTGTCTATATGATGGTCAGCTTGTTTATGCTGCTTATACTGTATCCGATTACCGAGCAGGCGCAGTGGGGCGGATCGGTAATCAGCCTTGCCTTTTCGCTGATGCTGCTCTCGGCAGCCTGGGCGATTCACAATAATCTGCGGGTATTTCTCATCTCCTGCGTGCTGGGGTTGCCCTGGCTGGTGCTGGAGTGGCTGGAGAGATTGGCGGGGGTTCCAAGCTGGTCGGTCGGCTTGGAGATTGTAGAGGCGGTTTCTCTGACTGCCTTTCTCCTGTTTCT
>JAIORC010000058.1 GCA_021108335.1 Phycisphaerae bacterium | reverse complement strand
ATCTGTTCCTGCTGGTCGACGGGATACTGGTCGACAATACGGGTAATCGTGCCCTGGGCCGAAGACGTATGCAGCGTACCGAGAACGAGGTGGCCGGTTTCCGCCGCCCGCAAGGCTGCCGAAATCGTCTCAAGGTCACGAAGCTCGCCGACCATGATTACGTCCGGATCCTGGCGGAGAGACCGCCGCAGGGCCTCGGAAAAACTGGGTACGTCCGCGCCGACTTCTCGCTGGCTGACCAGGGATTTCTTGTGCGAATGGAAATATTCAATCGGATCTTCAATGGTAATAATATGGCGGTCGAGATTCTCGTTGATGTAGTTGACCATCGAGGCAAGCGTGGTGGTTTTGCCCGAACCGGTCGGACCTGTAATCAGGAACAATCCGCGAGGGCGGCGGATCAGCGTGGAAGTAATCGCCGGCAGGCCGATTTCGTCAAAGGTAAAAAGCTTGTTGGGAATCAGACGCAACGTCAGGGAAATGTTTCCGTTCTGCTTGAAGACAGCCGTTCGAAAACGACCCTTGTTACCGAATTCAAAACCGAAGTCCGTGCCCCCTTGCTCCTGAAGTTCCTGCTGGTTCCGCTCCGGGGTAATCTGCTTCATCAGGGCGACGGTATCCTCCGGTTGGAGAACCTTCGTCTCCAACGTGCGGAGTTTCCCGCGCAGCCGCAATACCGGCGGGCGATTGACGTGACAATGTAAGTCACTGGCACCACTCTTGATACATGTCTCCAAGAGCCTGTCTATTTGAATAGTCGCCATATTACCTTCCGTTCGATTCCGTGTAATTATTCGCAGCAACCACCCGCCGGAAAAAGCCCCAGTGGCGGCGGTAAGTCTAAAAACGTTGTAAGTCTATTAAAAACAAGGAATAAGAATTTTTCTTATCGCAGAGGCTAATCAACGTATTCCGCGATCTGGGTAATTCGAATCAGTTCTTCGGGGGTCGTAATTCCGTGACGAATCTTGATTTTACCGTCTTCCAGAAGGGTTCGCATTCCGCCGCCGATAGCAGCTTTACGCATGTCGGACAGCGGGGCGTGATCAAAGGCCATCTGGCGGAGGGTACTGGTCATCTCCATCATCTCGAAAATGCCCTGCCTGCCGCGATATCCGCTACCATTACAAGCGTTGCAACCCCTTCCTATCATGAATTTTGTGTTGTTTACCTCTTCCTCAGTGAACCCCAGCAGTTTCAGGGTCCTGGCGTCCGGTTCCGGGTCTTCTTCCTTGCAGTCCGGACAGATAACCCGCACCAGTCGCTGAGCCATGATTGCCTGGATACTACTAGCCACCAGGAAAGGCTTTACTCCCATGTCGATCAAACGTGTCAAAGCAGACGGCGCATCGTTCGTGTGGAGCGTGCTGAAAACCAAGTGTCCAGTTAATGCTGCCTGAATAGCCACTTCTGCTACCTCTAAGTCGCGAATTTCACCAACAAGAATAATATTCGGTGCTTGGCGCAACATGGATCGAAGGATGTTCGAAAATGTCAATCCGATATCTTCGCGAACCTGGCATTGGTTGATTCCGGTGAAATTGTATTCGACCGGATCTTCGGCAGTAATGATTTTCCGGTCCGGGCGGTTCAGTTCGTTCAAGGCACCGTAGAGGGTAGTGGTTTTACCAGAACCGGTAGGCCCGGTTACCAGGAAAATACCATTGGGCTTCTTGATCAACTGTTGGAAACGGGCATTGATATCATCCTCCAGGCCCAGCGCGGCAACGCCCAGCTTCGCCGCCTCAGGCCGGAGAATACGAAGCACGACGCTCTCGCCATGGTAGGACGGAAGCGAGGAGACACGGAAATCGATGTCCTCCTTGCCGATTTTCATCTTGATTCTGCCGTCCAGGGGAACGCGTTTCTCGGCAAGGTCCATACCCGAAAGAATCTTGAAGCGGTTAATGACCGGACCTTGCATTCTCTTGGGGATGTTGTCCCGCTCGACACACACGCCGTCAACGCGATATCTCACGCGAACACGGTTGCTCATGGGTTCCACATGGATGTCCGACGCCCGCATCTGGCAGGCTTCGGTAATTATCATGGTTACCAGCTTGATGATAGGCGCCGCACCATCGGTGAGCGATTCATCGCCGGGAGCGGTAATCATCCCGTCTTCGTCCATGTCTCCAAATTGCTGGACTTCCTGGTCGACGGAGATGCTCACCCCGACATTCTGGTCGATATAGGCCCGTACTTTTGCCTTTGACGCCAGGCACGGGATGGGGTCTTCGTTGAGCATGAACCGTAGCATGTCCAACGTTTCGAGGTCCAGAGGGTCGGTGATGATGACCTTCAGCCGGGTGTTTTCGTCCCGTCCCAGCGGCAGCACCAGGTGTCGCTTGATGCGGTCTTCGGGCAACAACGCCAGCTCGGCCGCCGCGACGGAGTGCCGATCCAGATCGATGTATTCCATGTCGTACTGTACCGCCAGTGCCTTGGTAATATCCTCCTCGTCGGCAAGGCCTAGCGCGACCATCGCTTCGCCGATTCTACTATGCTCGGTCTGGGCATACTCGAGGGCTTCCTCGATACCAGCCTCCGAGACAACCCCCCACTCAACCAGAATCTCACCAAGACGCTTGCGTTGTTTTGCGGACATGGCACTCTCACTTTTTAACTTTTTAAAGGCAAATCACATACAACAGCACGGTCAAACGGAAATAACAGTAACCGATTCCGTTGTTGGAGGCAACAGGTAAAAAAACTCCAGAATAGTAAACAGGAAGCAGTATTTATCTCAACGATATGCCACTACCTCGCCGTTACCACATAGAAGCAGCCAATTGTTGAACCAACTACCATATCCACACAGTTGTGTAACAAACGTTTACCCATCTTGTTTCGCAAAATTCCAACATCAGCCCCAAAGGGGAGCTTTTAAAAATTGCTTTTGTCGCGAGAATGAAGCCGGCGGCAATTGCAGCCGTTCGCAACGGAAATGAATTTTTAAAGGTTCCCAGGTTATCGGACGTCTCGCCTGTCTGAAGCCTGCATTGTTCGCTTTTCGGCTGTCGGCGGAATTCGCCCAGGCCAGTTTTTCTTAAAAAAGCTCCGAATACTGCGAAGTTTTCTGGGAATTCCGGCAATTTTAGCAAAAAAACCCACTTAGATTTGCTTCGGAGGTTTTATACGCCTATAGTTACAGTAGACCCCGCAACCGCGCTAGGGAAATCCGAAATGGCATTACGTTGGCGCGAGTAGAGTTGGTCGGCTCGTATGGCCCATCAGCCCGATCGGGGTTTTTTTATGCGCTTTTGTCGGACGCGGCTGATATGTTGAAGCCGGTGAGGCCTGAGGTTTGAGACTTGAGGAAAACTGCCGAACGGCAAACCCTACAGCCTGCAGCCTGGTGCCATGCTTCTGCTTGCAGAAGCATGCGGTAAGAAAATGCGTCGGGTGGCATAGTCCCTTGGGGACCATGTGTTTTTCGTCCCGCGTGGGTGCAAGCACCCACGCTACAGTTGGGTGGCCCCCTGGGGGATGAATCGCGAGAAGTCGTACGCAAAGGGATGCAACATGGCCGAGAAGCGGAAGAGGAAATGGAAGAAGTGGCTGGTGATACTCCTGCTGCTGCTCGGCGGCTTGGCGTATCTGCATTTCCCGACGGGGCCGGTGAAGATCATAATTTCAAAGGAGACAACCGTTGTCGACAAGCCGGTCAACCCCGACGGCACGATAAACTATATCGAGGCCATCAACGAGCAGTTCGCCAAGGGCGTTACTCCCGAAAACAACGCCGCCCCGCTCCTGCTGAAAGCATTCGGCGTTTCAATTCTGCCGGACGAAACCAGGGAAGAGATACTTCATCGCCTTGGACTGACGGCTGTGGATATTGACAGCGATCATCACTTTGTTCCATGGTATGAGCGTGAAAAGATCGACAAGCTGGCGAAATCGCGGGCTGCCGCCGGCCGCGGCAAACTCAAAATAAGCGAGAGCGACAAAAAAGCACACCTTGAAGACGTGAGACAAATGCTTCGCAAGGGCAGGGTTCACCCGGAACTGCAAAGCTGGCTGGACGCCAACGCCGAAGCCCTGCGGCTGGTGGAAAAAGCGACGACCCGCCCGCGATACTACATGCCGATTGTTTCAAAATCGAATCCGCCATCGATGATTGACGTGTTATTGATAAACATATCTCGCTACAGACCAGTCGCCAAGGCACTGGTTACCCGCGCGATGTTGAAACTCCACAAAGGCGACGTGGATGGCGCATGGCAGGATATCCTCACCGCGCATCGGTTTGCCCGGCTGGTACAGCATGGGCCTTTTTTGATCCAACCACTTGTTGCCATTTCAATTGAGTCCCGGGCGGCGAAAAACGGCATAGTGTTGGCAACCAGCGGGCAACTTACGCCTCAAAAAGCCAAGTCGATGTTGCAGGATATCGCTACACTTCAGCCGGTAGTGAATATTGTGGATACAATGAACTGTAGCGAACGTTTAGTGGCACTCGACACAATCATGAGGTTGTCCCGAGGGCAGGCTATCAAGTACTTTGAGCCGTACAACGACAATAGCTCTTTGCTGTCTAGCGCAATCAAAAAGTTACGTGGGCCGACCGTCGTCCAGAAACGCCGCTGGCTGATGGGGCCGAATGGCGATTGGAGGGAGATTTCGTTTTCAAATCTCGACTGGAATGAGATGCTGCGGATAATGAACAGTTGGTATGACCGGATGGTCAAATCGTCGCGGTTGCCGAGGTTCCAGGGCAGGGCGGAAGCACAAAAAGCGTTCGATGCGGATATCTACAAATTGCGTCCCATGGCGGACCAAGTGTCAACAGCAAGATGGTTACTCTTGAAGTTGGGCGGACGGCCCTGCCGAACAGCCCGTAGCCGGGAGATAGCACATTCCATGGTAGCCATGTATTTGCCTTCGGTAAGCCGTGTGTTTGACAATCAGGACTATGCGAAAATAGGGCTTGAGGTAGAAAAAACTGCCATTGCCCTGGCGTGGTTTCATGGTGAGAAAGGCCGTTGGCCAACTGGGTTGGGGGAGTTGGTTCCGAAATATCTGCCGGCGGTTCCTGCGGACTGCTTCAGCCAGAACCCGCTCGTCTATCGGCCGACAAAACAGGGTTACATCCTCTACAGCGTAGGGATAAACCAGCGCGACGACGGCGGAGTAGACAATGGGGCAGGAGGCAAGGACGACATCGTCGCCGAGGTCAAATGATTGTAGTGGTACACACGTCGATTGCCGGATTGTCGTAGTATACGTTAACGATCGTAGTACACGTTAATATCGTGGCTGTCGCTTCGCTCTCGCCACGGCACCCGACATTTTCAGGAAATTTCACGTTGTGGGTGGCATGGCTTGCTTGCAAGCCATGTGTTTTTCCGGTTCCTGTTTTAACCCGTTTTCTGTAGGCCGGGTCTTGACCCGGCGATAAGAAGGCGAAGCCTTCTTACATGGAAATTCCCTTCGATAACACGTCCTCGGAAAAATGTGTGTTTCACCGTTGCTGCCCCGGATTGGACGAACTTGTTGCATGTTCCATGCAATTGCCGGGTCAAGACCCGGCCTACAAGAAACTGTGGTTTCGCGGCCTGCCGAAACTGGCCATACCACCCATCAATCCAGGTCTATACTCTGTGGGTCTAGCATATCGCCGTATCGCCCTTTCACGAAGACGATACTGGCAGACCGAGGTGTCGTCCATGTCAATGGGACGGGGCCTCGCGACTCCTCTAAGCATCCCTTAGCGACGACCTCGTTGCCGTACCAGTGTTCTCGAATTACCCAAGTTGGAAAAAATCCGCTGTGGGCAGCCCCTGCATCGTTCGTATAGACTACCAACGTGATCTCGCCATCGGGTGACTTGAACTCCCCACGGTTCTCGGAAAAGAACAGGAAGGGAATTACCGCTCTAAAGCCGCCAAGCCCAGTGGGTATCAGCTGTCTGATTCCAAGGAAGCCCACAATCAGAATGCCGATTGCGATTAACGCACGTAATCGCCTCCTCTTGCGCCGAGAGCTATGAGGTTCCTGGTTGTTTTCCAATGTGTCCAATCTCTTACACTCCGGTGGCCCATCATGTAAAAATCATCGTTCTCTGTCCGACAAGTTTTTGGGCGATTCGTTGCATAACAGAAATGGCACCCTGTGAAAAGAAAAAAAGCCTGGTTGTTGGGTCGCCATGAGAAATCGCGTGGAAGTGAATTTGTTACTCCCACGCGCGGCGGCCTGTCACGGCCACCGCGCGTAATAGAACTTGTTGCCCTACGAACGAAATATAAAAACGCCCGGTCGGATGCGCTGTAAGCCGAGTTTTGTTCC
>JAIORC010000047.1 GCA_021108335.1 Phycisphaerae bacterium | reverse complement strand
AGAGAAGCAAGCCCGGGAAATCCGGGCCGACCGGGAGCAGATCGAGGCGGTGCTGGCGGAGTTGATTCGGAACTCCATAACAGCTGCCGAAGGCTCCCTTGATATCTTGATAACAGCCGTGGCGGTCGCCGACGGAAAACAGGTACTCCTGGAAATCCGGGATAGCGGGCATGGCATGGACGCGAAAACACTTGCCGGCGCGTTTACTCCGTTTTTTTCCTCGCAGACAGCAGGGCGACGACGGGGCCTGGGATTGCCCACGGCTTGGCGATACGTGGTGAACAATCAGGGGCGAATACGGATTGAATCGCAGCCTGGCGAGGGAACAAGCGTGTTTGTTCTGCTCCCGGCTGGGCGGTAAATCCGGAGGGAACCTCTAAAAATTGCTTTCGTCGCGAGAACGAGCGAAATTGTCGTGGGCAAGGCGGAGGGCCAAAATCGCCGCAGGCGTAGCCATAGCTACGTCGAGGACGATTTTGACCCGACAACGCAGCCGGCGGCAATTGCAGCCGTTCGTAGCAGAAATGAATTTTTAGAGGTTCCCCAGAAATGGAATGTTCGGGAGGTGGGGAAATGGACGGCAAAACGAAAATCGCTCACGTTTTAATTGTCGACGACGAACCGGAACTGCGAGAACTTCTGGTCGATGCCCTGAGCGACAGCAAGATAGCTGTCAGCGTTGCCGGCAGCGGTACGGAGGCTATCGAGTTGGCCCGCACCAGCCGGCCTGATATCCTGATTACCGACTTGTGCCTTGGCGATTGCAGCGGCCTGGACGTGATCGACAAACTCCGCCGCAGCGTCGGCGACGTCCCAGCCGTCGTCATCACCGGCAGGGGCGATACCGCCAGCCTCTCCGAAGCCTCCCGCAGACGCCCCCTGGAATTGATGACCAAACCGCTGAACCTCGACCGCCTCCGATCGACTATCAAAACCGAACTGCAGCGGCTGGAACACGACCGGCGGGAACAACAACACGGCGAGGCCAGCCTGCGGGAAACAATCAGCGAAATGACCCGCGAGTACCGGTATCTCGCCGACGAAACCCTCTGCCACCAAATTCTCATGGAATACCAAAATGCCTTGATCGCCTGCAAAAACGACGACGACGTTTTTCGATCATTTTTCCGCATGTTCGTTCGCAAAAGCGGATGCGTGTACGGGGCTGCCCTGGTGTGCGATTCCAACGCCGAATTGCGGGTTGCCGGACGGTTTGGCGTGCCCAGTCCCGACAATCTCGAGTTCTGCAAACACCTGGCGGAGCCGCTTGTGGATATCCTGCTGAGCAATCCGGTGGTGCAGCTCATCGAAACGGGCGACGAGCCGGAATACTTCGACGAATCAATCCGCCGCTACCTGCCAGGCCTCAGCGCACTGGCGATTCCGCTGATCCCCTTGCCCGGAGAGATGATCGGCATGGTGATGCTATACCGCAAAGGCGAACAGCCCTTCGCGCCCGAAGACATCGAATTGGCGCAAATGATGGCCCACCCAACAGCCGTCGCTATACGAAGAAACGATTGATACTAATCTCGATTGTAGCAGCTCTTTCCTTAGAGGATTCCCTCGCCTCTTGTCGTGCAAAAAATGGGCACAAGGCCAATCTTTAGGATTATTTTTATTATTTTGGTCTTGACAAGACATTAGGGACGCTTATCATTAAATAGTGGCATAATTGATTATTTTCCTTCAGGTGGTTTTTATATTCAGGGGCGGTTATGGCGAAGTCTAAAGCCAATGCAAAGCGGAAGTTGCGAAAAGTCTCGAAGCGACCGATCCAGACGGTCAATTCCAAGGGCAAGAAGGCGAAAAGTCGCACGCGGAAGAAATCCAGGTCTCGTGAAGAATCCCAAAACACCGTGCTGGAGATGATTCCACACGGTATTGAAGTGTGCGACGCTACTGGTACGATTACTTTCAGCAACTCTGCACATGCTCATATGCTGGGATATAAGGATGGGGAACTCGTCGGGAAGAAGATCTGGGACGTCTACGATTCCGAGGAAAAGAAGCAAAAAGCTCAGGAAATTTTCCTGTCTCTCCTGAAGAACAAACCCACGCCTACGCCATATGTGGAAACTTACGCCACAAAAAAAGGACGGGGAATCACAACCCAGGTCGATTGGAATTACAAATTAGACGAAAATGGCCGGGTTATCGCTTTTGTGTCTGTGGTTATCGACATCACAGGCCGCGAGCAAGCGGAAAAAGCCTGGGAAAAAGCCCACGAACAATTGCGGGCAGCATTCGACACCTTTCAGGGAACGATCAACGTCGTGGATCGGGAATTGAACGTCATCGACCTGAACGATCAGTTGGTGGATGCCTGCAAACTGGGCAATCGGTATGCCGCCCTGGGCAAAAAGTGCTACGAAGCGTTTTATAACCGCAGCAAGCCTTGCCCGAATTGCCTCGTTCCAAAAGTTCTCGAAACCGGTCAGCCGCACTCGCGTATTGCTACGGAAAACGCCCCATGTACATTTGGCGGAGACATGTGCAAGACTTTCGTCAACCCCATTCTCGGGGATGACGGAAAAGTATGGGGTGCGGTGGCATCTGTCCTGGACATTACCGACCTCAAGAAGGCGGAGGAAGAACGGCGGGAAAACGCTCTGAAGCTCCAGCAGATTCAGAAAATCGAGAGTCTTGGGGTGCTGGCGGGGGGAATTGCCCACGATTTCAACAACCTGCTGATGGTAATCCAGGGCAATGCCGATCTGGCTATCTCGGAAGCCAAAACCGGCACGAAAATCCACGATAACCTGGAAGACATCCGCCAGGCGGCTAGTGAGGCGTCCAAATTGGCCCGCCAGATGCTTGCGTGTTCCGGCAAAGTCCATTTTCTCGCCAAGCCTGTCTGCCTCAACGAGATAGCCAAGGAAATGCGCAGCCTGTTGAAAGCCGCCACGCCCAAACATGTTTCGTTGAAGTATGATCTGGGCCGGAGCATTCCACAAATCAATGCCGACGCGTCGCAGATTCATCAACTCCTGATGAGCCTTGGCACCAATGCCGTCGAAGCTATCGGCGGCGAAAAGGGACAAATAATTATCCGCACACGGTTGCGACACGTTTCCAGGGAACTGCTCGCCCAAAGCTATCCCGACGAGGGACTGCCCGAAGGGCAATACGTATGCCTGGAAGTAGCCGACAACGGAAGCGGAATGGAGCCGCACATCAAAAAACAATTATTCGACCCGTTCTTTTCAACCAAATTTACCGGCCGGGGGCTGGGTCTTGCCGCGGCGCTGGGTATTGTCAGAGGCCATGGCGGAGCGTTCATCGTCCAGAGCGAACCGGACAACGGATCGCTCTTCCAGGTACTCTTCCCGCCACGGCACGATGTTTAAGGACGGCTGCGATTCACGAAGTCCTGTTATTTCTCGCATGATGAAAGTATTATGTAGCGGCACAAGAAGCGAGAAATATTATGGCCCGTGAATCCCAGGCAAAAAGAATAAAGCGAACAGCCGCTGTCTACGCAGCCCTCAAAAAACAATTCCCCGACGCGAAATGCTCGCTGGATTACCAAAACCCGCTGCAACTGCTTGTCGCGACGATTCTCTCTGCCCAGTGCACCGACGTGCGTGTGAACATCGTTACCAAAGACCTGTTCAAAAAGTACAAAACCGTCCGGGATTTCGCCCGGGCATCCCAGGAGACATTCGAGCAGGACATCCGCTCGACGGGGTTTTACCGCAACAAAGCCAGGAATATCATCGCGGCGGCAGCCATTATCAACAACTTCGGCGGCGGCGTGCCCGATACGATGGACGAATTGCTGAGTCTGCCGGGCGTCGCCCGCAAAACCGCCAACGTCATACTGTCCAACGCCTTCGGCAAGAACGAGGGCTTCGTGGTGGATACGCATGTCAAGCGGCTCAGCGCCAGACTGGGCCTGAGCAGCCAGTCCAACCCGGTGAAGATCGAACAGGATATGATGGAGCTGTCGCCTCGCGAGGAGTGGGCGACATTCGGCCATCTGCTGGTATTTCACGGCAGGGCGTTTTGCACAGCCCGCAAGCCCGACTGCCCCGGCTGTCCCATCGCCGAATACTGCCCGTCGGCAGGCAAAATCTAAAAAGGAAACAGGCAAATGCGGAAGATAATTATATGGACGTTGCTGGTATGTGCTGGAGTGTTGGCCGGCGGCTGCGGTGGCAAGCCGACCTTCGCCACGGCGGTTTCGACGGAGGCGGACCCTGCCATCGCCGCCTGGCGTGCAGCCAGACAGGCCATCGACAAACTGGACGGCGCGCCGGTCAAGGGATTGGTGTTTACCGTCTACTATCCAGCCAAAGACTGCCCGACAGGCGCGACCAGCTACATGCCCGACCCGCAGGCCGGCGGTAAAGTTGCCGCGATAATCGCTTCCGCGGCAAAGGGTGTTCCGAGCGTAGGCTCTCGCGTGCAGGCGCTTACCGCCGACGGTATGTTGATGGGTCGCGGCGTGGCGGTGCTGGCTATCGGCGGTGGGGTTGATTGCAAAGCGGCGGCTGTGCCGATTACCGGCGATCGCCTCAAGACGGGTAAAACTCTCGCCGTGGCTGTGAGCAAGGTCAATCGGCTGAAGTTGATACTCGCCTTTTCGGAGATGCGCCTGAATTTCGAGAACGGCAAGGGTATACGGGCGAATGATTTTCTTCGCGGCGTGCTGGACTTCAGCCCGCGTGGAACGGTGCTGCTCGGCGGTAACGGCATGAACCTGCCAGGCAAAACCGATATTTCTCCGCTGGCCGGAGAGCAATATTACAACGGCAAGGTGGTAAGCGGGCACGTTGTGGCGATGGGCATCGGCGGGCCTTTGGAGATAGTTACCGCCCGGGCCAACGAATTTGTCCCGGCCCCAAAAACCGCGGTGGTTACGAAGTCTGACGGGCCTTGGATAATTACGCTGGACCACAAGCCCGCCGCCGAGGTATACCGCCGGCTCCGCGGCATGAAGGACAGCGAGAAATTCATCAGCGACTGCAAGTATCCCGTTGGGCTGATTGTTTCGCCGGGCCAGGCGTATTTGCGGATGATCTTGGACTGGGTCGCCCCCGACGGCAAAAACAAGGCCGGCAAAAAGGCGATGTTCCCGCCGGGGTCGCTACGATTCCGCGGGCCTATCGCAAAAGGGTCGCACATGGAGATTCTCAAGGGCGGCGACGACGCGCAGGCGATTCTGGACTCGGCGAAAACCTGTACGTCGCAGGCACTCGCCGCCGCCCGCGACAAAAAAGCCGACCCGGTACTGCTGCTCGTCAGCGATTGCTTTTTCCGCGGCGCCCGGCTGCGATTTCACAGGCCGGGCCGGGAAGACGAAGTAAAAGACGGCATTGCCGCGGGCATGGGCAAAACCTCTCTGCCGGTGTTCGGATTCTATGCCTTTGGACAATTCGGGCCAATCGGCGGCAAATACCAGGGCATGTCGCACGGTTTCATGCAAAACACGTTCCTCGCAGCAGCGGTGAGCGTGAAATAGCTGCCGCGCGAAGTTCAAATGTCGCTTTTCTTTTTTCACCGCGAAAAAAAGTTGCGCGAAATCCGGTGGATTTGATAAAATACTTCAACCTGATGTATAAGGAGTTTGATTATGCGAATTATTTGTATGGTGATTGGGCTGGTAATATTACTCGCTGGGATTTCCGGCTGTCTTACTGTCAACGCCCCCAGGAAAGTTGAAGTCAACGCCAACAACAACGACGGCGGGAGCTGGAAACAGTTCGGCAAGGATGTCGCCAAGGACTATTCATCCAACAACGGCGATTCAAAAAAGAAGAAGTCGAAAAAAAAATATGACGATGACGACGACGATGACGATTAGTCGCCGGCTTTTGCTTGCAAGCCACGTGTTTTTTAATTTCCCATGATCGGGTAGATGCGCAATTCCCGTGTGCTATTCTTCCCCCAGGCCTGCCCCAAGGGGGAGCCACCCAATGCATTTTCTTACCACATGCTTCTGCAAGCAGAAGCATGGCACCCGGCATTAAATGGAATATTGCATACGCGGGGTGCCGTGGCGGGAAGCGCAGCGACAGCCACGATGTTTGCTATTCCCTCGAAAAACACATGGCTTGCAAGCAAGCCATGCCACCCGGTTCTACGCCATCCATTCATAGTGACCCCACATTGGTAACTTATGCGCCATTCATCATGGCGACCCCTGCGGTGTCGCCATGCCACCCAACATTGGTGATTTTTGCGACATTCTTCCCACCCAACACCCGGGCAAATTTCAAATTTCTCAGATCAATTTTCGCAGCAGTGCCTGGATGGCGGGTTTGTCTTCTTCGTTGGCCAGGGAGAATCGGAAGCACGCCTTTGGGCTGAGC
>JAIORC010000177.1 GCA_021108335.1 Phycisphaerae bacterium | reverse complement strand
GCCGCGTGGGTGAACCTGCCTTCGGCAGAACCACCCACCCTACAGTCTGTTTTTTAGTCGTTCGCGAAAGCATGGCTTGCAAGCAAGCCATGCCACCCAAACATTCGTTTCCAGATACTGTTTTTTTAGTCATTAGACATTAAGCCGTCAGGCGTTAGACATTAGCTGTTACCGGCACTCGTTCGACTTTTGGCTTGGCGACCTGCTGCTGTTTTTCGTCGGCAGCGTGCAGATGTTCGCCCATCCGCACCAGGCGGGCGCTGTTGAAAATCACGAACGTCGCACCGACGGTATGGAGCACCGCGCCCCATATCGGGTGAATCTTGCCAAGCCCAGCCATCACCATGAACACGATAATCCCCGCCACGCCGAACAGGAGGTTCTGGTGGATTACGGTCGAGGTTCGCCGGCTCAGTTCGATCAGGAACGGCAGGCGTTTGAGGTCGTTATTCATCAGGGCGATGTTGGCGGAATTTATGGCTACGTCGCTGCCGGCTGCGCCCATGGCAATTGACAGGTCGCCGGCTGCCAGGGCAGGGGCGTCGTTTACGCCGTCGCCTACCACGGCAACTTTCTGCCCAGCCTGCCGCATCGCGCCGACCAGTTCCAACTTATCCGCCGGCAATGCCTCGGCCTGCACCTCGGTACAGCCCATTTCCTTCGCAACCCGTCGCGCGACAGACCAGCGGTCGCCGGTAACCATCGCGATTTCCCGAATGCCCTGATTCCGCAACTGCTCCACCGCCACCTTGGCTTCCATGCGGGTGCGGTCTTCAAGCCCAACCCAGCCCAGCAGCTTGTCGTCTCGCACGACGTATAGTGTGCTGAGGCCTTCCGGCTCGGCGTATTTCGAGTCGTCCATGGAGGTAAAATCGACGCCACGCTCGGCTAGCCACGTCTTTCTGCCGACGTAAATCTCTGCTCCTGCGATAGTTGCAACTACACCCAAGCCGGACTTTTCCTCGAATTTCGACGGTTTAAGCAACTCGACCCGGGCCTTTTTCGCGATGGCGACAACCGCTCGGGCGACCGGATGGTGCGACATCTGCTCGGCGGAGGCTGCTGTTGCGAGCAACTCCTCGCCGTCGGTATGCGGAGCCGGCATCATGCGAGTAACCGACAACTCGCCCGTAGTCAGCGTGCCGGTTTTGTCGAACACGAACGCGGTCAAATCCCGCGCGACCTCCAGCATGGAAACGTCTTTAATCAGAATGCCAAGCCTCGCTGCGCAGCTCAGGGCAGCTACCATCGCCGTCGGCACCGCCAGCACCAGCGCGCACGGGCAGGCTACCACCAACATCGTTACCGCCCGCTCAGAATCCCGCGTAAAGTACAGCACCGTCGCGGCGATCATGAGAACCGTTGGCGTGTAAAAGCCGGCATATCGATCAATCAGCCGCATTATCGGGTGGCGGGTGCCCTCAGCCTGGAGAATCAGCTTTTTGACCCGGCCGAGCGTTGTATCCTCTCCGACGCGGGTAACTTTTACGTCGAGGGCACCGGTTTCGTTGTTCGTGCCGCTGAAGACTTCGTCGCCCTCGACTTTGTCAACCGGCAGCGATTCGCCGGTAACGTGGGCCTGGTTTATCGACGATTGGCCGTGAATGATAACACCGTCGGCGGGAATATTTTCGCCGGGGCGGATGCGGACGACGTCGTCGGTTTTCAGTTCGCGCGGGTCTACGGAGGTTTCGGTTCCGTCGGCGGCGAGGCGATTGGCCTTTTTCGGTGCCAGCCTCATGAGGCTTTCTATGCTCGCCCGCGCGCCGAGGGCGGTGCGGGTTTCGATCAGGTTCGCCAGCAGCAGGAAGAACGCCACGACGCCGGCGGCTTGGTAGTTTCTCGCGGCGATGGCGGCGATTACCGCAAGGGCTACGAGTTCGTCCATGTGGGCTTGCCCGCGGAGAAGGCTTTTGATGGAGTGGGCCACTATGGGCGCGCCCAGCAGAATCGCACCCAGCAGCGCCAGCGAGTCGGAATAGAAATTCTGTCCGTCGGGCGTGGTCTGGCTGGCGAAAACCCAGTCGGAGACATAGCTCAGCAGCACGAAAATGCCGCCGACAAGTATCCCGATAATCAGGATCGTCGCCCGGCCGGTCTGGGCCTTGACCGAATGATCCGCTTCACTGATTGGCAACACGTCATGAACCATGGTTCCGCTCCGGTTTTGTACTTCACACAGGCCTGTTCAGCCCGGAATTCGAGCAGTTATCTTGCCCCATATGGGACGGTCAATATAGACAGAGGATTGTACCGCCCCGCCAACCGGAGAAAAAGAAAAAAACCCCAGTCGGGCAATTCACGCGTAAGCCGAGTGCTGTGTTTCTGCCTGGGGAAGCATGCGGTAATAAAACGCATTGGGTGGCATGGCGACACCGCAGGGGTCGCCATGAAAGATAGATACACGATGGCAAATGGATGTTGGGTGGCCACGAGGAAGGAATGGCACACTCATAGCGTGGTGGCTTTTCCAGGTCACCACGGCGGTGTGGCCCAAGCCTCTTGGGGGCAGGCCTGTGCCGCACATTTTCGCGGCGGCCTTACCAGGCTGCCACACTAGGTTTGTGAATCGACCCGATCATGGCGACCCCGCAAAAACGCGGTGTCGCCATGCCACCCGATATCGTGGGAAGTTGCAATCTACCACAAAACACCGGTTTGGGTGGCATAGCTTGCTTGCAAGCCATGTGTTGTCGAACAAATGTCATGCCACCTGAACCTCGCGAAATTCAAACCATTGTTGACGTAAGCCGTCGGCGGCCCTACCATTAAGGTAGAGTGTGAAACCATGAAACATAAATGCGACAAATGCGACAAGCCCGCCACGGTGCACCTTACGGAAATCCTCGGCGGCAAGAAGATCGAAAAGCACCTCTGCGAAGAGTGTGCAGCCGAGGAAGGCATCACGATCAAGGCGAATGTGCCTATCAGCCAACTGCTGGAAGACTTTGTCCTGCAGGCTGCCGAAGAGACGGAGACTGAGCCGGAGATAACCTGCGACGTCTGCGGTATGAACTTTTCGGAGTTTCGCGAGCACGGGCAGCTTGGCTGTCCCAACGATTACGAGGTGTTCTCGCCGATGTTGGAAAAGATGCTGGCCCAGGCGCACGGCGGCGCGAACCAGCATGTAGGCAAAGTGCCCATCCACGCTGACCAGACCCAGAAAAAACAAAACGCCATCCTTCGCCTGCGGGCGGAGTTGAAGGAAATGATTACAGCCGAGCAATACGAACGGGCGGCTGTGCTGCGAGACCAGATCAAAGAAATGGAAGCAGGATGATGAAGCTGGCAGACCTTACACGACAGACGAGCGAATGGATGCGCGGCGCAGGGCCTATGCACGACGTGGTTATCTCGTCGCGCGTTCGCCTTGCTCGCAACCTGGCGGGCATGCCCTTCCTCAGCCGATGCAGCGACGAACAGAAAACCGGCATCGTGGAGCGACTGCGGACGGAAATTCTCGCCGGCGGGCTGGCTAAGGATCTGTTCTACGTGGACGTGGCAGCAGCAAGCGAACTTGATTGCCAATTGCTGGTCGAGCGACACCTGATATCCCGCCAGCACGCCGAAAGCGACCACCCGCGCGGCGTAGCTATCAGCGGCGACGAAACCATCGCACTGATGATTAACGAGGAAGACCACCTGCGGATGCAGGTACTTCGCAGCGGCATGCAATTGCACGAGGCCTTCGACGAAATCAACCGCATCGACGACGCCCTGGGCGAGCGGGTGGACTTCAGCTATTCGGACAAGTTCGGCTTCCTCACCGCCTGCCCGACCAACGTGGGCACGGGCCTGCGGGTCAGCGTCATGATGCACCTGCCGGCGCTGAAACTTTCCGGGGAAATAGAGAAGGCTTTGCGGGGCGCCCGCGACATGAGGCTGGCGATACGAGGCCTTTACGGCGAGGGGACGGACGCTATCGGTGATATCTTCCAGATATCGAACCAGATTACGCTCGGCTTGTCCGAAGAGCGAATCGTTGAGGAATTTACCGGCGTGGTTGTGCCGGAGTTTCTGCGATACGAACGGGCGGCGAGGGAAGCGCTGCTGAAACACAATCCCACCGAGGTGGATGACAGGATTTTCCGGTCGCTGGCGTTGCTGCAATCAGCGAGGAAAATCACCGCCGAGGAAACCATGTATCGCCTGTCGATGGTGAGGCTGGGCATATATATCGAGCGGATCAAGGGGTTGGACCTCAAAGCTACCAACGAGTTGTTCCTGCTGGCAGCCCCGGCCCACTTGCAGAAAGTCCACGGCGACGAGGTTGCCGAGGACAAGCTGGACGAGGTCCGGGCGGAATTTCTCCGCCAGCGGCTCGCAGATTTGTAACTTCGACGTTCCCGTAAATTAAGGATATTCCGGCAATGGCGGTACGACTTGGCACTGTAGCCCCGGTGGGATTCGACGACTTCGCCGATCCCGCGTGGCTGGGCTGCTTCCGGCAGTTGGGCTGCCACAGCGTCCAGGTGTATCGCAATCGCCACGGCAACGACGCCAGCCATTCTGGAGAGGTTACGACGCGGCAAATCAAGGAATATCTCGCTGCCGCGGAACTGCCCTGCGATTCAATCCACGGCCTTTACGGTAACGACCTCGACCCGTCCAGCCCCGACGAAACTGTCCGCCGGGCCGCTGTGGAAACCTTCAAATCCGAGGGGCAATTGGCGTTGGAACTCGGCGGGCCTTTGGTGGTGGTGCATTGTTCGGGCGTTTTTCCCGGCCAGCCGTCGGCGGAAGACAAGCGGATTCGATACGACCAGCTTCGCAAGTCCGTCGAGGAACTCGGCGAATTCGCCCAGGTAAGCGGAATTCGTTACGCCTTCGAGAATCTGCCGCCATATCACGCGGTCGGCTCGGACGTGGGCAAACTGGCTGAGATGTTGCGAGACATCAATCTGCCGTCAATCGGAATGTGCTTCGATGTAGCCCACGCCAATCTCGCCGGCGATCCGGTTGCCGCGGCTGCTCTTGCCGGCGACGTGATGAGCTACGTGCACATATGCGACAACAACGGTTTGACCGACGACCACCTCATGCCGTTCTGCGGGGAAATCGACTGGCTCGGCCTCGCGAAACAAATCGCCGAAGCGAATTTCGATGGCGTGCTCATGCTGGAGACGTTCTACAAACTTGAGCAGCTCCGAAAACTCATCGACGAAGGCCTCGGCGAAAAGCTGGCGGAATTTCTAACCGCTGCCGGTGGTTAGGAATGACGGATAATATCGGCAAATTGACAACCTGTCCCGACGGCGGAAGCGGGGGCAGCAGCCCGGGCCGCGATGGAGGGAAAAACTCCTGGATTACCCACGGTAGCCTGGCCGGCGCTATCTGGCGTCTGGCTTTGCCGATGATAGGCGCAGCCCTGCTGCAGGATTTGTTTTCCATCGTAGACCTGATTTTCGTCGGGAAGTTGGGGCCGGTGGCGATTTCCGCGGTAACCCTCAGCGGCGTCGTCATGGGCGTTCTCCACATGCTTGTCATGGGGGTAACGACCGGCTGTACTGCTCTTGTCGCACATGCGGTAGGAGCGGGGAATCGCAAGCGGGCGGAAATGGTCGCAAGCCAGGGTCTTCTGCTGGCGGTTATCCTGTCGCTGGGAACCGCCGCAACAATGCCGCTGGCGGCTTTGTGCCTGAAGGTTCTCGGTGGAACGCCTGAAGTCGTCGCCGAAGGAACGTCGTACCTTCAGATTACGTTGCTTGGGTCATTCACCATGTTCCTGAGCATTACTTTTGCCGCAGCCCTGCGTGGCGCGGGAGATGCGATAACGCCCCTGAAAATAGTGGGCCTGGGGAATCTTATAAACATCGTGCTGGACCCGATACTGATTTTCGGGTGGTTTGGCGTACCGGCTTTGGGCGTTGCGGGTTCGGCATGGGCAACGGTGGCGGCAAGGCTGATTGTAACGATGCTTCTGGCGAAGGTGTTTTTCATGGACGGGCACGAGCATTTTCACCTGAACGTGCGAGATATCAAGCCGCACGGAAAAACCATATGGCAGATGTTCAGGATCGGGGTATTTGGTTCGGGGCAGATGTTGATGCGTAATATTTCAGGCCTGGCGCTGATCCGCATCGTAGCCATTTTCGGCACGATTCCAGTGGCGGCGTTCGGTATTTCTTTCCGTCTCATGGTAGCCGCCATGATGCCGGCGATGGGCGTAGGCGTTGCGGCGTCGACTCTGGTAGGCCAGTGTATGGGCGCGCGTAAGGTGGGGCGGGCGGTACGGGCTGCATGGCTTGCCGCGGGCGCTAATACTGTTTTTGCAATCGTGGTTGGAATCGCCTTTATCGTTTTTGCCGAACCTCTCATTGCCGCTTTCAACA
>JAIORC010000042.1 GCA_021108335.1 Phycisphaerae bacterium | reverse complement strand
CTTCCTTGCCAGAAACAAAAATAGAAATTTTCGCTTCCAAAGATACTTTTCAGACGGAGCCTGGAAGATTGGCGGGGTAACTCTTGTATCTTTCGAGGGGAATGCGTAGCATAGGCTTACATTCATTGCCTTTTTAAGGAGCGCTTTATATGGACCTGATGGTTGATTATACACCGAATTTGCGTGGCGAGATAAAAATCCCGCCGAATAAGAGTCAGTCGTTCCGCGCGTTGATTTTCGCGTGCCTGGCGGAAGGCACCAGTAAAATCATCGGCCCGGCGGTGAGCAACGACTGGATGCTTGGCACGGAGGCTATGGAAATGTTCGGCGCTTCCGTGGAGCCGCATGCGAATAACGAATGGGAAGTAAACGGTGTCGGCGGCAATCTTAACGTTCCCGAAGACGTCCTGCGTTGCGGCAACAGCGGGATTATCCTGCGATTTTTCACTGCTCTTGCAGCCTGTTGCAAGGGGCACACCGTCCTGACCGGCGATCATTCGCTCCGGCATATCAGGCCGATGCAGCCGCTTCTGGATGCGATCAATCACCTTGGCGGCTGGGCGATCAGCACCAAGGACGACGGGTATGCCCCGATTGTGGTTCGCGGGCGGCTTGGCGGCGGACAGGCCAAAATCGACGGTGCCGACAGCCAGCCTGTTTCGGCGATACTTATTGCCTCGGCCCTTGCCGATGCGCCTACCGAGCTGGTCGTAACCAATCCCGGCGAGAAGCCGTGGATCGGCGTAACGCTGGACTGGCTGGATCGTGTGGGCGTGGAATACAGTAACGACAATTTTCAGACCTATCGCATTTGCGGCGGCAATAAGTGGAGCGGGTTTGAGTATCCCGTTCCGCTGGACTGGTCGGCGGCATTGTATCCGATTGTGGCTGCGATACTTACGCCCGACAGCGAGGTTCGCGTGCCCTGTATGGACATGGAAGACAGCCAGGGCGACAAGATGGTCATGGACGTGCTCAAGTCGATGGGTGCGGACATTCAGGCCGACGGCGATTGCATTATCGCCCGCTCCAGCAAGCTAACCGGCCGGGAGATCGACTGCAATGATTTCATCGACCAGCTCCCGCTGCTGGCGGTTGTAGGAGCCGCCGCCGAGGGCCAAACCACGCTCACCAACGCTGCCATCTGCCGTGGCAAGGAATGCGACCGCATAGCCGCGATGCATCAAACCCTTTCGGCGATGGGGGCTGACATCGAAGAGCGCCCCGACGGGCTGGTGATTCGCAAATCGATATTGTCTGGCGCGAAGCTATCCAGCTATCACGACCATCGCATGGTCATGACGATGGCGGTAGCCGGTCTGATAGCCAACGGCGCGACGATCATCCAACATGCTGACTGCGTGAAAAAAACCTTCCCGCATTTCCCGGAACAGATGGCCAGAATCGGCGCCGACATACGAAAAGCCTGAGCCGTACCGGCTGGGTGGCATGGCGACACCGAAGGGGTCGCCATGAAGGATGTCGCATTCATCGCTACGCTGGGTTTGAGGAATGGCGCACCCATCGCATGGTGGCCCTCCCAGACCACCTGGCACATGGCTAACATTGAAAAACACATGGCTTGCAAGCAAGCCATGCCACCCGACCAGGGAATATGGTTGAGTCTTGCATTTTCGGGCAATTTATGGCACATTCTTTGGCCTTCTCGTCCGCTTATAAATTCGGCGTGGGCGGGAAATTACTAATTTTTTTAATCTCAGAAGAGATAAGATAAGGAGTTTCCTATGTTAGGCAATAGTTTCGGACGCGTATTTCAGGTAACGACCTGTGGTGAATCGTATGGATGGCATGCAACGGCGGAAGACGCCGGTTACGGCGGATCGCTGTTTGCCATTATTAACGGCGTGCCAGCGGGCATAAAGCTGGATGTGCAGCAAATCCAGGACGAGTGCGACAAGCGCCGTCCGGGCCAAAGCCCCATCGACTCGCCCCGTCTGGAGACCGACCGCGTCAACGTCGTCAGCGGGCTGTTCGAGGGTGTAACGACCGGTGCGCCGGTGGGAATTCTGATAAATAATGTCGATACTCAGGACATACATATTAACCAGTACCGCGACGTGAAGGACGTGATTCGTCCCGGCCATGCCGAGGTGAACTTCTTCCACAAATACGGCGAGTTCGGCGACTGGTGCGGCGCTGGTCGCGCGAGCGGCCGGGAAACGGTCGGCCGGGTTGCCGCCGGTGCGGTCGCCAAGCAGATTCTCGCGGATGAGGGCATCGAAATTCTCAGCCACGTCATCGAATCGCACGGCATCAAGGGCAAAAGCGTTTCCGAGGGTACGTTGAGCTTCGAGGAACTGAAGGAAAACTACCGCAAGAACGACCTGAACTGCTGCGATCTGGAAGCCGCCGAAAAAATGCTTGCCGACCTGTCGGAAGTCGCCAAAGCCGGCGACACCGCAGGCGGAGCAATCGAAGTAGTCGTCCGTGGCGTGCCGGCTGGCGTCGGCGAACCGGTATTCGACAAGCTCAAAGCCACCATCGCCCACGCGATTTGCAGCATTGGCGCGATGACGGGCATCGAGTTCGGTGCCGGTGCCAAGGCTACCCACATGCTCGGCAGCGAGTGGAACGATCAGCCCGTCGTCGAAGGCGGCAGCGTGCGGTGGACGACCAATCACGCCGGCGGATTCCTCGGCGGCATGAGTACGGGCGAGGACATTATCTTCCGCGTCGCCGTCAAGGCTACGCCCACTATCTCCAAGGCGCAGGACACCGTGGATATGACCACGATGGAGCCGAAGCAGCTCGAAGCCATCACGCGGCGGGACATCACGCTCCTGCCCCGCTGGTATCCCGTTGCCGAGGCAATGACGGCACTGGCTGTCGTAGACGGGCTTTTCATGACGGAGGCCTGGTACGGCATGAACAAAAAGCTCGACCCGAAATGGCGGGCGATGACCAAACCGCGTAACACCGGCGATTATACGAAGTAACCCGGGCTGGTTTTACTTTATAGGGAGCCTCTAAAAATTGCTTTTGTCGCGACAACGAAGGCAGCGGCAATTGCAGCCGTTCGTAGCAGAAATGGATTTTTAGAGGTTCCCTTTAGCTAGTTCAGATAAGGAGCTGAAGATGGCGCGACGAATTATTTTGACGGCAATCCTCGTGGTTTTCTGCCTGACTGCGACGGTACGGGCATGGAAGCGGGATAAGCAGGACGGTGGTGTTGCGCCGGAAATTGGCCCGTCTGTGAAGTTTATGTCCAAGTCCGGTTCGAGGCTTACGATGCAGGCCTTGCGGGGCAAATTTGTTGTGATATTTTTCCATAGAAAGAGTACGTGTCCAAGATGTAAAAAAGATTACTCGAAGAAAGTTTTACGACAAACCCAGAAGTTTGTGGGGGAACACCCCAATGTGGTGCTGATAATCCTGAAGACCGACGGTGGACAGGCAAAGGACATCAAGAAATATTTTAAAAGTTGCATCGATTTCAAGAAGTGGATTGTCGGCGTCGATACAAATGCCGTTTACTGCCAGACAGCGACTGGAAACGATGGACTATACCGCTGTATGGTCGTGAATCCGGCTGGCGAAGTTATAGAATACGGCCATGCTGTCAGGCGAATATGCTCCAAGGGTAAGAAGGATAAGTATGAGTATTCGGTTATAAAAACGCTGAAAAAAGGCTTGGCCGAGGACAAAACCAAGCCCCTGCTGCCCAAGGACAAGGATTATCAGAAATCGCTGGCTGCCGCTGTTCGTCTGGCGGAGATGGGCCGGTATGACAAGGCGATTCTGCTCTGCAAAAAATATGCCAGAAAGGCTGAAACAAAGGACGCCGCCGCGGAATTTGAAAAGGATATTCTCGAAGCGCTGTCCGAAAAGGTCAAAGCCCAAAGCGAAATCCTCGGTGACGATTCTTCCTCAGGCATTGCCAGGTACGAAGCGTATTGCGCGTTAAAGCAAATCGCCTCGAAGGCTCGGAAAACCCAAGCCGGCAGGGATGCGAAAAAGGCCGCCCAAAAAGCCGCCAAAGACCCCGGCATCAAGAACGAAACCAAGGCCCGCGCAGCTTATATAGCCCTTCACAAAAAGGCCGTTCGCTTTGAGAAACTCACGACAAACAGCGGCTTTTTGAAGGCGTTGAAGAAGATTTCGGAAAAATTCCCCGATACGCTGTACGGCAAAATGGCTGCCGGCGAAATAACACGCATGACCAGCAAGAAAAAGTAGAGGTTCCCTTATATTGTTATCGCGTCGAGGAACCATTGCGGCGGGCGGATTGGTTTGCCGGCTGGGTTTATTATGGCGTGGATGGTATATCCTCTGGCGACGGGCGATTGCGTTTTGGCGTGGGTGATATTGATATCGTACCGCATGCGGGCCTTGCCGGACATTTCGGCGGTTACAGCCAGCGTCAATTCGTCGTCGTAGACAGCCCGGCCGAGGTATTCGACATGCGATTCCACCAGCGGCAGCATCACGCCGCGCTTTTCCATCTCGGTGTACGGCATGGCGGTTTCCCGCAGCCACTCCGTTCTGCCGACCTCGAACCACTCGAGGACGCGGGAATTGTAGAAAGTGCCCATCTGGTCGGTTTCGCTGTATCGCACGCGAAGATTCGTCGTGGTTGTCCTAGCCATTTTATTCCTTTACGGGGACAGTCTTGTTGCAAATACCCCGCGTCTGAAGTTATCATCATCAATCCGGGGAAAAGATACTCGAAATTCCCGGAATTGCCAAACCATGATACATTTAAATTGTCTTGAAAATTGTCATAAAAATAACTCCTAACCAGTTGGGATAGCAGGTGTCCAAGAGTACAGACGGTATGGTGGATGGTGTGGAAGTTCCCTCGGACGGGGAGCTTGTGCGGGCTGTGCGTCGTGGCGACCTGGCGGCGTTTGAGACGTTGTTGCGTCGATATCAGCGTCCGGCTGCCGCGATTGCCTACCGGCTGTTGTCTCATCGTGATGATGCGATGGAAGTAACGCAGGACGCGTTTTTGAAGGCGTTCGAGCGGCTTGGCAGTTTGAGCCAGCCGGAGCGATTTAAATCCTGGTTTTTGCGGATAGTGAGCAATCTCGCCCTGAACAGGCGGCGGTCTCGGGCGCTGCGAAAGATGGTAAGCCTGGACGCCGGCGTTGGCGACGATGATGAGCAGGCCCGGCTGGACAGGCCGGACACGCGGACTCCGACGCCGCAGGAAATTGCCACAGCCGCCGACTTGCAAAGGCTTATCGCGGAAGAAATCGACGCGTTGCCGGAGATGCAGCGGCAGGCGTTGGTGTTTTTCTGCATCGAGAAAATGCCGCAAAAGCAGGTTGCCGAGATACTGAATTGCACTGTGGAGGTGGTCAAGTGGCACGTTTTTACGGCACGGAAGAAACTCAAGGAAAAGTTGGGCGATTATTTGTAGCAGGTGTTGTAGCAGGAGCGTAAATGCATGCTTCTGCGAGCAGAAGCATGGCACCCGATAGATGGTGGCACAGGTTTGCAACCTGTGGCGTTTGCGATAGATGGTGGCACAGGTTTGCAACCTGTGGCGTTTGCGGGATGGGAAGCATGCACGGGTTTTTAACCCCCTGGGGGTTAAAAACCCGTGCCACCCGCGATTCGATTAATGTAGTAGAGGTGAAATATGAAATGGCGACAGGATAATGAGAATCTGGACGTTCAGTTCAGCCGGTATGCACGCGGCGAGCTGACCGACGAGCAGGTCGAGGCATTGGCCCGGCGGGTGGGAAGCGATCCCGACCTGGCCGGCGCGATGGACGAGTATCTCCTGAGTCTGAAGCTCGACGGGCAGTTGACGCAGGCTGCTGCCGATAAGCTGGCTGGGCGGCTGGAGGCGGAATCGGCGATGCAGGAGGCGATGGCTGGGTATCAGTCGCTCGATACGCATCTTACAGCCATGGGCGAGCAGTTGCCCGATATGGATTTCGACCGGCAGCGGGCGGAAATTCTCGCAGCCGTGGCCGACCGCATGCCGCATCGGCCCAGCCGGGTGGTGCGATACGCACTTCGGCCGGCTTTGGCGTTCTGTGCGTCGGCGGCGGCGATTGTGCTTTGCATCAGCGTGTACGTGATGTTCCAGGGTAAGCCGACTGTATCGCCGGGCGTGCCGGGCGATCCGTTCGAGGTTGGGCGGGTGGAGGTCGCGGTTTTGCCCGTCGAGGCCGACGTTGCAGGCCCGGCGGTGGTGCAGGTCGAAATGAAACGTATGCCGGGCATGGCTCACGCAACCCTGACGAACACCAAGCCGGTGGTCGGCGGATCGATAGTCGTCTCGATGTGCCCCAAGCCCGACGCGCCGGCGGAACGGCAAGTCTACCTGACAATAGGCCCATGCGGATACTGGTTCGGCGG
>JAIORC010000269.1 GCA_021108335.1 Phycisphaerae bacterium | reverse complement strand
CAGGCTTTAACGGCCGACTTCCAATGAACGCAGGAAATCTTCGTTGGTTTTGTGCCGTTCGAGTGCCCGCAGCAATTGGGGGATTTCTTCCTGCACGTTGAGGCTTGCCAGTGTCCGTCTCAGGGCGTGCATCTTCGGCAGTTCCCACGGCTCGACGAGAAGTTCTTCCTTCCGCGTGCCGGATTTCGGGATATCCAAAGCCGGCCAGGTCCGCCGCTCAGCCAGTTTGCGGTCGAGCTGGAGTTCCATGTTGCCGGTGCCCTTGAATTCTTCGAAGATCAGGTCGTCCATCCGGCTGCCCGTTTCCACCAGCGCTGTCGCGAGGATGGTCAGGCTGCCGCCGTTTTCGATTTTTCGGGCAGCCCCGAACTGACGCTTGGGAATTTCCAGCGCCCTGATATCCACGCCGCCGGTCATGGTGCGTCCGCTGCCGGTAACCGCGCGGTTATACGCCCTGCCCAGACGAGTCAGGCTGTCCAGCAGAATCACGACGTCCTGGTTGAACTCCGCCATTCGCTTGGCCCGCTCGATGGTAAACTCGGTAATGCGCGTATGGTTGGAAACTTCCATGTCGTTACAGGAAGCGATGACCTCGGCATTGAGACACTTCCGCTTGAAGTCGGTAACTTCTTCGGGACGTTCGTCCACCAGCAGGATCATGACCTTGCATTCGGGGTTGTTTACGGCGATGGCGTTGGCGATCTGCTGCAGCAGAATGGTCTTGCCTGAACGCGGCGGGGCTACCAGCAGGCCTCGCTGGCCTTTGCCGATGGGACAAACCAGGTCCAGCACACGCATTTCCATCGGCCCGCCGGGCGTCTCCAGCTTCAACTGCGGGTGCGGATCGACGACGGTCTGATCGGTAAACGGAATGATATTGGCATATTCCTCCGCCGGGCGATTGTTAACTGAGATCATTTCTTCGAGTTTCGGCCCGCCCTTTTTCTTGCTCGGCGGAACAACCTTCCCCTCGATATACAGGCCGGTTTTCAAACCACGTTGCCGGATAAAATCCTTCCCGACAAACGTATCGCCGGCAGTAGCCCGAAAACTGTTCTCGATCTGACGGAGAAAACCATATCCCTTCTCCGTAACCTCCAGAACACCAGCCCCGAGCAACTCCTGCTTCTGGGCCTCAGGTTTTTCCTCGATTTTCACTTCAGATTGACTCATCGTACTATTACCTCGATCAATAAATAAAAATGTCTACGCCGCTCTTGAGGTTATTAAACACAACGTATTGCAATATGGCCGCTTCTATCCAGAATAGACCAGTAAGAGTTTGCTTTGCTCAAGAGCGTTACAAGAGGTTTCCTGAAATCCGCCTGCAGGAAAATGCCTCGGAGATTCAGAATAATCCCACCAACTATGCGCATTCTTAACCATATTTGAAAAAATGTCCACTTTTTTTTGAATGTTTTTCCGTTTTTTTATTCGCGACTAAGAATCTATCCCATACTGGCGGCGACCGCCTGGGCCAGATCCACTTGCCCCTCATAAAGGGCCTTGCCCAGAATGACTCCACCACAACCGATTTGCCGACACTGGCGGATGTCGTCCAGGCTGCTCACGCCACCGGAGGCAACGACCGGCACGTCGGTAGCTTCTACAATTTCAGCAGTCGCCTGAACATTCACGCCCGTAAGCATACCGTCGCGGGCAATGTCGGTATAAACAATCGCGCCAAGCCCCGAACCTCGCACCCGCCCAGCCAGGTCCACTGCCGTTTCGGCGAGTTGCTCGGTCCAGCCGTGAATGGCCAGCTTGCCGTCGCGGGCATCCAGCCCAAGCGCCAGCCGCTCGTTGGAAATCGTCTCGTCATTCAACAGCCCCTCGAACCATGCCCAGTCTTCCAAGGCTGCCGACCCAATGACGACCCTGTCGGCAAGCTCGGCGTGCATGGCTGCGATGGTTTCCGTCGTCCGCGCGCCGCCGCCCAACTCGATCTTCACGCCAACCGCCTCGCGAATGGCGCGAATCTGCGGGTGATTCTCCGGCGTGCCGCTGAGGGCGGCGTCCAGGTCTACAATGTGAATCCACTTCGCGCCCGCCTCGACGAAACTCCTGGCCACGCCCACCGGATCATCGGCGTAAGTAGTTTGCCGGTCATAATCGCCACGCTGGAGGCGTACAACCTCACCGCCCCGTAAATCAATCGCTGGAAGAATATCCATTTTGTGTCCCTGCAAATTACAATCTGATAAAGTTGTGGAGCATTTTCAGCCCGACGGCTTGGCTTTTTTCCGGATGGAATTGCGTGCCGAAGATATTGCCCGACCAGACCGCCGAGGGGAATGCGTAGCCGTAGTCGGTAACGGCGGAAACCACTTCCTGGCCTATGGTTACGGCGTGATATCCGTGAACGAAATAAACGTATGACTTATTGTCTATGCCCGCAAAAAGCGGACAGCCCGGTGCGCAGTCAATCTGGTTCCAGCCCATGTGCGGAATTTTCAGGTTCTGCCCGGTTACGCTGGAAGGGAAATCGAACCGCACCACCTTGCCGGGCAGTATGCCCAAGCCGGTGTGCTCGCCGTCCTCGTACGAAACATCGAACAGAAGCTGGAATCCCAGGCAGATACCCAGAAAAGGCGTGCCCCGACGAATGGCCTGAATAACCCCCTCGTCCAGACGGGTCGAACGCAGCCGATCAATCGCGTCGGCAAAAGCGCCAACCCCAGGCAGGACAACCTTCGTCGCCTTGGCCAACTCAGCCGTCGTACTGACAATCTCGGCATCGCCGCCCATCCGCTGAAGGGCCTTCTGCACACTCCGCAAATTACCCATACCATAATCAACAACTGCAATCATAACTTCTTCCAAATATTACTCTGCCAATCACCGGACAGACGGCGGCACAGGTCCGTAACTCGTAACGGCCACAGGTTGAAAACCTGTGCCACCAACAACTGCGGGGCGATTATCAGCGCTTCTTGACTACCAGGATTTCCACGCGGCGATTCTGTTTCTTGCCCGCGCGGGTCTTGTTGCTGTCGACATAGTGCGTAGCGCCCATTGCGACGGTTTCGACATCTTCTTTGGAGATACCCCGGCTGATGAGATATCGGGTAACCGCCATCGCACGGTTCGCCGAGAGGTCGAGGTTGTCTTTCCACAGGCGTTTGCTCTTGCGGATGGGGTCGCTGTCGGTGAATCCGTAAACGCGAATCGGCAACCCCGAGTACGTACCCTTAAGCGCCTTGACAATTTTGTTCAATCGCGCCTTGCCGGCACGAGTCAGCGTCGCCCGGCCTGACGAGAACAACACGTCGCTGCCGACGGAAATCTTGTCGCCAACGGTAGTCCTGGTCCAGTCTTTCTCGGTGTCAGTGGGGGTCGGCGCCGGTTTCTTTACCTTGAGAGTGGCGATTTCCTCGTTCTTCGCGGCAATGGTTTTGTCCTTCTCGGCGATATCCTCGCCGAGCTTTGCGTTGTACTTATCCAAATCGGCTATCTGATCCCGATAGCCTTTGTTCTGACTCATCAACTCATCGTTCTGCCTGTTCGCCGCCTTGAGCAGTTGGAGTTCGCTTTCGCAGCACCCTGTAACCGACACCGCCGCCAGAATGACTACCGCTACCGTGGCTTTCCATGTTGAATACGTCATCGCCATCTCCTTATTCTTTTGGTTTCCTGTTCCAACACCATCGCTCGCCGATTTCCCGGCCGGGCCTTCATACCGCAACACGACAGCCTTTTGCGAAACGGAACGTCCGCTTCATCGCAACCGCTCAACACGCCAAGATTATACTCACCCTGCAACGGGGTTTTTACAAAATTTACAAAAAAACGCCATGCAATTCGGATTTTCCCGAATTTCCACCGGAAAATAGCAGATAAAACGCTATTCCGCAGCCTCTTTTTTCTGCTGATTCTGGGCCTTCATATCCTTCTCCATGCGACCGAGTCGGCCTATCCGGGCTTCCTTGCGACCTCGCCAGATATCCATGGCCCCTTTTATAAACAATTTGACCATCCAGTATGTAACAATCCCCATCGCCGCCGAAACCAACATCAGCACGGCAACGCTCTGATGTTCCAACTGGGTCCAGAAAAACGTCAGGCTTTTGCAGTAGACTCCAAGGTTACTGAATACAAGAATGGCCGCTGCGAGCAAAAATAATCCGCTGGCCACGACGTAAATATAACCTTTGATAGTGTTCCAGTTCATTTTCGGCTACCTCATGATGTTTCTGTCAAAGTTCATTACCCCCATGCCGGCTGTTGGAGGTTTTCTTATGGGAATCTCTTATTTCGTAAGCATTCTCATCGTGTCGGTATACCGCTCGAACAGGGTGAGAAGTTGATCGTAAAAGATCATCGCGACGAACACCGCCACACCAAGCCACGGGCCATACGGCAGTTCTCGCTGGCCTTTTCGCATCAGCAGTATGATCGCCCAGGCCAGTCCGAAAATCGGCGCCAGGAAGAATGCCATCGACGGCACCATCCAGCCGCAAACCGCCCCCGCCGCCGCGAGAATGTGAACGTCGCCCAGGCCCATCGCCTCCTTGCCGAACCCCAGCGTCCCCAGAATGCGTATGCCCCATATCCACAGCCCGCCGATGAGATACCCGAACAGGCTGGCGAAAAATCCGTTGAGGTGTCCGCCAACTTGCCCGCCGGCAAGGCTGTACAAATTCGCCCACGCCCGGCCTGCCGCATCGCAACGGGTTACCAGCAGATATCCACCAATCGCTCCGAGAATCGCCGGAGTAAGGAACAGCACCTCCCGCAGAATTTCAACACGCGGATTGATACCATGAGCCGAGGTAAACGCGACGGAAATCGGTGCTGGTTTTTTAGCTTCGTCCCCGGCTTCGTTCTTGTCTTCGGCGGCATCTTCCTGTTCGCAGCGCATGTCGGCATCGATGAAGCTCGGCAGGATAATGCCGTATTTCTGGAGGAAAATCGCCACCACCAACCCCAGCCCCGCACAAAGACACATAGCCCCAGCCGGCTGGCTGACCGGCGATATAAGCATGGAATCAGGCCGGATTGTCGATACCGCAAGCCCCACCAGCGACACGAACCAGCATATCTCCAGCGGCACCTGCCATGTCTCGATATCGATTACCGAGCAGGCCAGTAACCCGCAAAGCAGGGCTGCATGGGCGAGAAACATCGGCCAGGAGGCATCGAACGGCTGTATGCCCGACCGCACATGCCAGATGTAATAACACGCGTAAAGCCCCACCACCAGCAACGCCGTCGCCGCCTCCACAAGCAGGTATCGCGGGGAAATGGAAACCTTGCAGAACCGACATTTACCGCGAAGCGCCAGCCAGCTTACTAGCGGAATGTTGTCGTACCATTTAATCGCCCGCCCGCAGGACGGACAATGGCTACCGGGAAAAACAATGCTTTCGCCACGAGGCATCCGCCAGATGACCACGTTCAAAAAACTGCCGACGCTCGCGCCAATCGCTATCAGAAAAATTATCCAGATTATGTGCATATATTTTTTAGTCCACTAAATCAGCACGCTGTTAAATTTGAACAGTTTGAATAGCTCCTCGCCGGCTGCTATTTGTTCAACTCGATATCCAGCCCGATATCCACCGCCCTTGCCGAGTGGGTCAGCGACCCCACGGCAATACGTTCGACACCCGTCATAGCCGCCGCCAGAATCGTCTCCAGCGTAATGCCGCCCGAAGCCTCCAGCGTAATTTCCGGGGCGGTTTTATCGCGAATTTCCACCGCTTTTCGCATCTGATCCGGCGGCATGTTGTCCAGCATGACTATATCTACCGGCAGTTTCAGGGCTTCGGTCAATTGCGACAAGGTGTCCACCTCGATCTCGACAAAACCGTCCGGCCCGAGTTCCTGGCGGATTACTTCCAACGGCCCCCACAATTCTTCCAGCGTCGGCGACTGCTCGTCGCTGGCCATCGCGGCAAGGTGATTGTCCTTCACCAGCACCGCGTCGTACAGCCCGCGACGGTGATTCATGCCCCCGCCGACGCGAACGGCGTATTTTTCCAGCTCCCGCCAGCCGGGTATCGTCTTGCGGGTGTCGTATACCTTGGCCTTCGTATCGGCGATTGCATCGACGTATTTTCGGGTGGTCGTAGCCACGCCGCTGAGATGCTGGAGGAAATTCAGCGCCACGCGCTCGGCAGCCATAATCGCCCAAGCCGGCCCGAACCACTCGGCTATGGTCTGGCCGGCCTCGATCTGTTTGCCTTCCTCGACCCAGAGGATCATCTCGATCATATCGTCATACGCACGGGCTACGTCGTCCAGCAGAACCGCACCGCAGAGTACCATCGGCTCGCGAGCGACGAACTTCGCATTGGCATGGAGGCTCGCCGGCAACAGCCGACCGGTAACATCACCCGTACCGAGATCCTCCTCCCTGGCCAATTCGACCAGAAGATGCA
>JAIORC010000227.1 GCA_021108335.1 Phycisphaerae bacterium | reverse complement strand
GGCTATCCCGCAAAAAACGCGGGCTAACCATGCCACCCGATATCGTGGGAAATTGCACAGTGCCATGCTTCTGCTTGCAGAAGCATGCGGTAACCCGTCGTCAAACTATCGCTCGGACTTCTTGAAGCCGATGACCGCTGCCAGGAGAGCCACGGATCCGGCAATCATGCCGCCTGCCGCCGAGTTGCCGTGTCCGTTACTCATCTCGCCCACGCCAATAACGTACAGTCCAAGAGAGGCTATGAGACACAATATTGGTAAGTTCTTGCTAAATTTTTCCATAAATTTCTCCTTCTTCTCTTGCCGCAAGAGTATGCCCTATCCCTCCCGGTGTCAACGCTGGGGCAAGCGGCCTGCTTGTAACATCCGCAAGAAATCCTGACTTCACCGATGACTGGCTGCGTCTTTATTGTTATGCTGTCCGCATGAATTCCCAACAAAAACAAGATGAACACGCAAGCCATCACGACTTGGATCAAACGTTTAATATCGAGGATCTTGCAGCCGATAACCCTGCTCCCGCTCCTCAGGCCGCTGAAACAACAAAAAAACAGAAAGTTTCGATTGCATACATATTGCCGCTGCTCATACCTCCCATGCTGCTCGGGCCATTGGCCATCGGCGGCGTATACATCTACTATCACATTCTGCAAACCCACAGCCCGGCCTACAGCCCCGCCGAAATCACCCAGCGACTCGCCGACCTGTACACGCTGATGGATTTCATCGCCCCGTGGATGCTGACCGCCGCCGTGGCTGTGTACTGGGCCAAGGCTATTTTCACCCGGAATCTTTCATACGTCGTAATCGGCGTACTGGTCGGCTGTCTGCTGCTGCGGGAACTGCACTGGGACCCCGCCATCAAAAAAGCAATCTTCCCGCTCCTGGGCATCTGCGCGTTTTGGATGTTCTGCTGGCGGGACATAATCGACAAGCCGGCTGCGAACCTATGGCATACGGTTTTCTTCGTCGCGGCGTTGGCGACGTATGGCTTCGGGCAGATGGTGGAAAAAAGGCTGTTCCGCTTCCTGCCGGACGAAAATACCCTTCACTCCCAGTTCGAAGAATGCATCGAGGTAGCCGCCCACCTGCTGATTTTCCTGGCTGCGGTTCTTGGCGACTTCCGACGACGAAAACTGACGGTAAGCCCAGCACCTTAATACAACAGTGCGACTTACTATTACCAGGCGGCTTGTGTGTATATGTAAATCCGAAATTCTAAATCCGAAATCCGAAACAAATTCGAAAAAGCAAAAAACAATTCAAAAAACAAAAACACCAATTTCCCACGATCGTTGTTGTTTTTGTTTTAACTTGTTTTTTCGAATTTTGAATTTGTTTCGGATTTCGGATTTAGAATTTAGAATTTTAGTTTTTAGACATACCGTCTTGCCCTTTTTGCCGAAGTTCGTAGGATGGCAGGACTATGGAATCCGTAACGCACATCATAGACGCGTCGATCCCGGCGGACATGCTGGATCAGATGCTCCTGCTGCGGCAGGCGGACGAGCCGATTATATCGCTCGGCCCGGCTCCGCAATGGGCCAACCTGCCGGATGTGAAATCGCTCCATAAGCCTTTTGGACAGGAAAATTTGGCAGGCCTGCGGTTGGCCGAACAACTTAAACCCGCCGCGACAGTCCATATCTGGAGCCTTGACGCCACAGAAGCCGGCACCGCCGCAGCCCGGCAAGTCGGCGGCAAGGCGATATTGTCTCTGCCGCACCTGCCGTACGAAAATGCCAGGGAGCAACTGCCTTGGGATATCGGTTCGTTCGACTGCTCGCTGACCCTGCCGACCGAGTGTGCCCGGCAGGAAGTCCTGAATATGGGAGCCGATCCCTCGCTGGTAAAAGTGCTGCCGCCCGCAGCTGCCGAGCCGCAGCCGGACGCCCGGGCCGCCGTGCGTCAATCGCTGGGGCTGACCGACGATAAAATTCTGATGGCGGTTACCGCCGAGATGCTCCGCTACGCCGGCCATAAGTTCGCCTCGTGGGGTCATGCTATCGTTCGGCAAATATTGCCGCAGGGCCGACTGATTTTCCCGGGCACAGGCCCGCTGGAGTCGGCGGTTCGATTCTTCGCCGATACGACCGGCTACCAGGACGAGGTATTTTTCACCGGATCGGAATATTCCATCCCCGCCGTTGATGCCGCAGCCGATGTCGGGCTGTTCCTCTACGAGCGGGATCGAGGCCTGGTGCGGCTGGCGGCGGCAATGCGGGCCGGCCTGCCCATAATCGCCGGCGCCACGCCAGACGTCGCAGCCGTCCTGACCGACGAAACCAACGCGCTGCTGACCCAGCCGTCCGATCCGCGATCGACATCGGCGGCGATGCTGCGTTTAATGGACGAGCCAGAACTCGCACGCAAGCTGGGCCAGGCCGGGCGGGAATTCGCCGAAGAACATTTTGCGCCGTCCAAAATTCGCCGCCAACTGGATGAAATCTACGCGACGATATAGCACAACGCAGGTAGGCCGAGTCTTGACCCGGCGAAAAGAAGGCGATAGCCTTCTTTTATGAGAGCGTATTCATGGTAATATACTGGCGAGGATGATGAACCAAATTGGATGGTACTATTGCATGTGCCATGCAATCGCCGGGTCAAGACCCGGCCTACAAAAACTTCAAACCGCCGCGGCGGGATAATTCGGAATCACATGAGCACAACGGATGACAATACAGCCCCGGAATCGTCGGGCAAAATTCACTTTGCCGACGAGGCCGCAGCCGCCCTGCTGGCTGGGCATATCGACCAGTGCAACCATCCCGATTCCGCCGGGTGGCAGCTCGTCAAGCAAAACCCCAGCCGCAGCGTCTATCGCGGGCAAATCGACGGTGCTGACGTCTACCTCAAGCATTATCATGGCCGCTCGCTATCTCACCGGCTGCGTCGATTGCTGGGCCGAAGCGACGCGCTGCGGGAAATGCAATTCGCCAAATACCTTACCGCCAACGGAATCGAAACCCCCTGCCCGCTGGCGGGGCGATTCGACAGCGGAATAGAATGGCTGCTCAGCCATGCGGTCGCCCCAGCCGAGGCTGCCGACCAGTGGCACGAGCGGACACTTCGGCAAGGTAGCGCCGGCAAGCGAGCCATCCAGACCTATATCGCCGCGATAGGCACGCTGATCGGCAAAATGCACAGCGTCGGCGTAGCCCATTGGGATTTGCACTGCGGCAATATCATGCTGAAAACTTCTTCCGCCGAGCCGCAACTGGTGTTGATGGACCTCCACCGCATGCAGCGACGCCGTCGGCTGAGCCGCAGGGCGATGGCGGCGAACCTCGCCCAGCTTTTCCACGACCGCTACCACTTCACCACCCGAACGGAACGGCTGCGGTTTCTCAAGCATTACATCCCCGCGTCCGGGCGCGGCGGCAGCCTGCGAGGCTGGCAGATGCTGGTGGAAGATTTCGCCAGCCGCCATACCAAAAAACAATACGCCCAACGCGACCGCCGCATCGTGGGCAGTAACCGATATTTCACCCGCCTCAAATTCGCAGCCGGCTGGCGTGGGCACGTGGTACTAGCCTCGAAGCGACAGCTTGGCGGCTCGAAGGCTGCGGGGCTGACCTTTACCACGGATCAGTGGCGGAAAATTCTCGCCGACCCGGACTCGCTATTCCAAGGCCCGGACGTGAAGGTCATCAAAGACTCCGGCTCATCCATGATCGTCCGGCGGAAATTATCCATAGGCCCACACGAGATAGACGTCTACATCAAGCGTCCACGCACCAAACGGCTGGCGAAGCGATTCCTCAACATATTCCGTCCGTCCCGGCCGTTCCGCGCGTTCAAGCTGGGCCATCAACTGTTGGCCAGGCGAATCGCGACCGCCCTGCCGCTGGCGGCAATCGAGCGGCGGACGGGGCCTTTCCTCGACGACAGCATCCTCATCGCCGAAGCCGTCGACGCGCCGCACCTCTACGACTTCATGGAAACATGGCTGGGTAATTCGCCCAAGGGCGATCTGCCGCTTACGCCCCCACAGCAGCGTCAATTGGCCCAGGAGGTTCTCCGGCAACTCGGGCGGATGCTGCAACACCTGCACGACAACAATTTCGCCCATCGCGACCTCAAGGCGACGAACATCCGCGTGCGATGGTCGCCCGGCGAAAGTCCTGAGATTGTCCTGGTGGACCTCGACGGCCTGAGCATGGTTCGGTTCATGACCGCCCGGCGGAAATTCCAGGGCCTGATGCGGCTTAACGTTTCGCTGCTGCAATGCCCCATAGTCAATCACGCCGGGCAGTTGCGAATGCTGCTGGGATATCTCCGCCGCCCCGGCAGCGGACGAATCCACTTCAAACCGTACTGGCGACTGCTGGAAGAGTGGTCCGCCCGCAAACTGAATCAGCAGATTCGCTCCCGCCGCCGCCGGCAAAAAGCGGTACGGAGGCCCGCATGAGTCAGCCCGCCTCCACCCCGGCTGCCCCGCAGCGTGTCCTGATTATCAAACCTTCCGCCCTCGGCGACGTCGTTACCGCGTTGCCGGTCTTGCGAGGCCTGAAGCGAACTTTCCCGCAGGTGCAGATAGACTGGCTGCTTTCGACCAGTTGCGCCGGCCTGCTGGAAGGCGACGCCGACCTGCATGAAATTATCCTTTTCGACCGGAAAAAGCTGGGCCGATGCTGGAAATCGCCGATCGCCTTAACCGCGTTGATGAAATTCCGCGCAACGCTCCGAGCCGGCCGATACGATTGGGTAATCGACCTGCAAGGGCTGATTCGTAGCGGGATATTCTCGCGATGGACGAAGGCAAAACTCCGGGCGGGGTTCGCCGACGCCCGCGAAGGCGCGCCGCTGTTTTACACGCATCGAATCAAAACCACCGCCGAACACACCGTCGATAAGAATATCGAATTGGCCGTGGCGTTGGGCATCGACGCCCGCAAAGAGGGCATGACCCTCCACGTCAGCGAAGCCGGGCGGGCATTCGCGGCGGAGTTTTGCCGGGAGCATCAGTTAAGCCACGGGGAATATTTAATCTGCGTGCCGCCGACGCGATGGGTTACGAAACAGTATCCCATCCGGCACTGGCGGCAGGTGGTAGCGGAATTGGCTGGGGACTGCCCCATCGTGCTGCTGGGTTCGCCGGCGGAAAACGAGCGGCGCATGTGCGCACAAATCGCCGAAAACCAAGGCCCCGCGGTAATCGACCTTGCCGGGCAAACATCTCTGCCGGAAATGGTCGCCCTGATCGCCGAATCAGCCGGCGTGGTCTGCTGCGACTCGGCAGCCAAGTTCATCGCCCCCGCCGTCGGCGTCGATTGCGTAACGTTAATCGGCCCGACACGCACGCAGCGCACCGGGCCTTACCTTCGCGGCAAAGCCATCGTCGCCGACGTACCCTGCCAGGGATGCCTCAAAAAACGCTGCGGGCACATAAGCTGCATGGATTCCATCTCGCCGGCTGCCGTCGTGCAAGCCGCCCGCGAAATGCTGCCCGCCGGAGTAACACAATGCCTGTCATAAAAACGTTCAAATTTATTTTCAGCCGCGTGGAGCAATTCTTCGTCTACCGCGTGCTGAGCCTCAAAGACACCCCGCACCGCATCGCGCTGGGAGTGGCTATCGGAATTTTCATCACGTGGACGCCGACCATCGGGCTGCAGATGCTATTGACGGTGGCACTGGCGACGCTGCTGCGGGCGAACAAGCTGGTCGGCGTGCCGTTCGTCTGGATCAGCAACCCGCTGACGATCTTCCCGATATATGGCCCGAGCCTGCTGCTGGGCCAATGGGTAACGGGAAAAGACATCGGCAATTTCAGCGTTCTGAGGAAGGCAACCAGTTTTGAAGGCGGGATATTTGGTCGTATTACCGCGTGGTTCGGAGCCACCGCGGAAATTTTTACGGAGTTGTGGATCGGCAGCCTCATCGTCGCCCTGCTGCTGGGCATCCTGACATATTTCGCCATGTACCGCATGATCGTCGTCTACCGCAGAAAGTTCCACGACTGGCAGATACGCCACGCCGCACACAAAAAACCCCTGCCAAAACCCGCCGCCGGGGAAGAAACCGAAACAACCCCGCCGCCAGGACCTTAGGCTACTTTAAATTCGTCGAACCGCCTTTCCCGTGTTATAATGACGTGCAATGACCACCAGCCAGATACAACATCTTGAATCGCTGAAGTTTTTCCTGTTCACACGGGCACTTCATCCTGAATTGTTCGAAATTCGGGATGATATCCGCATTACCAAAGACGCCTACGAGGCGCAGATATGGATAACGGGCTGCTCGCACGTAATCGCTTTTTATCGGGGCGACGCCGCACTGACCGAAGTCGTCGCCGACCGGAACACCCCCCTGCCCACACACGGCCGTTGCCTGGAAATACCATTCCGCGGCGAAAAAAAACACGAGCGGAAACAATTCAGCGGCATCGACTACATGA
>JAIORC010000114.1 GCA_021108335.1 Phycisphaerae bacterium | reverse complement strand
CTTTACGAGATTTGCCCCTTTGATGTCCAGCCTGGGGATAATGCGAATGCTCATTGGTTTCTATGAAATCCTTACTTTGTCGCAAAATTGCAAAATTCCACTACCGCCTCTGTTCACTGTCCTGATCGAGGTAAGGCATGAAGTTATGTACGTTTTTCCATATTCCAGAGCAACCCGTAGAGGCTATTGCTCCGGGACAGTGCAAAAACCGCACTACACGAAGGGGGCATTATATGGAGCAAAATCCGGCAATTCAAGAATATACCGACTATTTGCGACGTTGTTTTGAGCCGGAAGGGGATACAGGTTACTTTGAGTATTTGTCATGAAATTCGAGACAATTCATTGACTCCGGCGGGAAGGTCGAGTATTTTTTGAATCTCGTAGTGGCAAAATTGCCCCGCGATAAAAAAAAGGAAGCGTATGCCGAAAGGTGAAAATATCGAAGTCGAAGCGATTGTCAAGCAATCGCTGCCCAACGCCATGTTCCGCCTGGAAATCGAAATGGGCGAAACCAAGCACGAAATTATCGGCATAATTTCCGGTAAGATGCGGCGGAACTATATCCGGATTACACCCGGCGACCGCGTTCTGGTGGAAATGAGCCCATACGACCTGACCAAAGGCCGAATCGTCTACCGCCAGAAATAATCTCAGTAACACCTCACCCCTGTTTCTTGTTGTTCCCGGTTCCCGTTTCACCGGGTTCCTGGTTCCTGTTTTTCCCCGGTTCCCGTTTCACTGGTTCCTGTTTTTCCCCGGTTCCCAGTTCCTGGTTCCCGGTTCCCGTTGTTAAGGATTCATCCTCGTATGTGCGGTTTTCGTATTGCCCTTCGAGGATGATTCTTCGCAATTCCGCCGGCGAGTCGAATGGCTGGTGCGTTTCGACCCAGAAATAGCCGGGGAAATTCAATGAGTGGCAGTCGCCGGAATTAATCAGCCGCAACGACCGCTGTCTGGCGGTAACCTTGGACATCAGCGATTGGAGTGGCGTATGGTTCGGCGTACGATGCTCGATTGCGTCGGGATAAAAGCCCTCGGCGAGAATTCCGCTGCCGCCTTCCCAGCGATACGGGTGGGCCAGCACCGTCAGGCAGTGCTGGCGGCGTGCCCTGGCCAGTATGCTTCCAACGTCCCGCTGCATGGTCAGGAACGCCGGGTCTCTCGTGCCGAGAATCAACAGGTGGACAGATCTCACGGCGTTGGCGAGCGTAATCTCCAAGCCGGGGAAAATCTTCAGCGACGGGAATTTGCTCCGCAGGTCGTCCAGTTCCGCCTCCGACCAGACGGCGTCGTGCTCGGTAATGAACACCGCGTCATAGCCGAGTTCCACCAGGCGGGCCATCATATCTTCGGGACTGTCAACAGCACAGGTACTGTAGCGATTGGTATGTAAATGTAGCTCTACCTTCATTATTTCCAACTTGCCGAGGCTTTACGCCGCATAACGCAGTACTTCGATTTCCACGCCATGCTGGACGGCCTGCTCCGCCAGCTTGTGTACTTTTTCCGTTACTTCCTCGGAGAGATAGTATTCACCGCAATTTTCGCACACTTCAGCGGGTACAGCCTTGATTATAACCGTTGTCCGGCCACTCTCCAGCGTTACCGTTGTCGTGCCGCTGCGGGTCTCGCCCTGTTTGCAGATAACACAGTTCATTTCTCTCTCCTCGTCTTAAAATCATCGGCCCACAATTTCAGATCGGGTACATAAGCCGTAACGACAATCCCTGTTTGCCGCGGTTCGTCCAATGCAAGCACAACATGAACAGGCAGGTTTCGCACGATTCCGAGTATCAGACAACTCGGATAAGGTATATCGTCAGAATAATTGGCGATTATCTCGCCTTTACGTGTTACGGCGAGAACATCATCCTTACTCAGACCTCGCTGAAACATCCGTCGGATTGCATGTCCGCTGAATAGTACATGCTTACAGTTCATACCGCGATCCTTGAAAATACTTTAGCATACAAATTAAGAATAACCGGTTGTGATCTAAATCACAAGGCCAACTCCGATCGACGTTTTGTTTTTGTCGGTTATTGTTCAGGTTGGCCTGATACATGTATCGCGTTTTTGTAGAGCGTGGAGTTTGGGATGAGGTATTTGTCCGGCCCGTTTTCCAGGATGGTGTATCGCAGGTTGATTTCGATGACTTTGCCTTCGCTGCCGGCCACGGCGATGTTGTCGCCGCATTGGAATGGTTTGTAGACCAGGATCAGCGCTCCGGCTAGCAGGTTGGACAGGGCGTCTTTCAGCGCGAAGCCCAGCGCGAAACCGCTGAGGCCAAGCCCAGCCACCAGGGCGGATACGTTTACGCCCAGCGTCGCCAGGGCTGTGATGCCGCCCAGCAGCAGCAAGATGATTTTACCGGACGAGCCAGCCAGCCGAAACACCTGCCGCTTGCCTTCGTCGAACTTTTCGCCGGCCCGGAGGATGATTTTCTTTACCACGGTCGCCAGCAGCCAAGTTACCACGCACACTAACGCCGCCGCGCCGAGCCGGGGAGCAAAATCAATCGACAACTGCCAGATAGTATTCCAAAATTCCTGCATGGTTCACTTGCCTTAATTTCAAATGTGTGGTGGGTAGCACGGCAACACCGCGTTTCACGCGGGGCAGCCATGATAATATGAAGAAAAGATACCTTTTATAAGGAAAATTTTCGCATCTTTCTCCAAGTGTGCGATCTGATTTTCTGAATTTCCAATTACCCCTTAAGGTTTTCGCTTTCGCTCCGATTTTATGGTAGTTGCCCAGATTATCTATTTTAACGATTTTAACAGGATACGCCGGGCCGGAATGAACCAGAGGTCATATGAGATTCGTATACATCAGCAGGGGCGGAAGGAAATGGGAAAATGAAAACTGTAGAGCTTTTCAAGGAGTACATGGAGCATCTTTTTGCCGGCCGGCGTAGTCAGGCCCGGCGATTGATTTTCGACATTCATGACCGCGGTTTTGGGGCGGAGAGGATTTTGTCGCTGCTAATCTGGCCGGCCATGGAGCAGATCGACAAGCTTTATCGCGAGAATCACATTTCCACCATTATCGAGCACATGGCTGTGCGGATTAATCGCAGCATTGCCGATCAGATTCAGCCCGTCCTGCCGGATGCACCCAAGGACGGCCGGCGGATTGTGATACTTTGTGGCGACAGTCAAAGTGCCGAACTGGGCGCGCAAATCGCGTCGGACCTGTTCGAGTCGCAGGGTTGGACGGTCTGGTTTCTCGGTTCGGGCGTCGCCAGCGACGAGATACTGCAATTCGTCGGAAATATCACGCCCGACATGTTATTTGTGTTCGATTCCCGGCCGCCGGAGTTGCCAGCCATCCGCAAGATGATAACCCTTATTCGCGAGGTCGGCATATGCCATCAGATGCAGATTATGGTTTGCGGGGGCGTGTACAACCGGGCGGAGGGCCTTTCCGACGAGATCAAGGCCGACATGTTCGCCGGTAATATCAGGGAGGCAATTTGCATGGCCGAGGAGAATCCCGACCGGATCGAACGTCCCGACGTGCTCGAACCGGGCCGGCGGCGCAAACGCAAGAAGAAGCATCATGCCTCGCTCGTGGATCAGCTTCGGCAGGAACTGGGGATTACCCCGGCCTTTGCCGGCGAAGTGGTGGATCCGGAGCCGGATTTGCCCGAGGCCGATGCCGCCGACGAATAGCTTCCGGTGATTTTCGACGCCTGAAAAATGTAGTATTCCGTCCCTGTTAAATTGTTGGGTGCCCCCCAGGGGGCGGTAAAAAAACGCGTGGGTGCCGTGGCGGGAAGCGAAGCTTTCAGCCACGAAAGATAGATACACGATGGCGAATGAATGTTTGGTGTTTTTGAGAAAGGAATGGCGTAGAAATTGTGAATCGATCTTTCCCCCAGGGGGCTTTCTCGCAATAGTTACGTCGTGGCTGTCGCTTCGCTTCCCGCCACGGCACCCGGCATAACGGGAATTACGGAGAGTTGGGTCGCCATGATGAATGCGAGACAGCCCCTTGGGGGGCACCCGACATTTTTTTATCGGGTTGGGTGGCACAGGTTTGCAACCTGTGGTTGTTACTCGCCTAGCCAGTCGGCAATCTGCTCGGCGAAATAGGTAATAATGATATCAGCCCCGGCCCGCTTGATTGCGGTGGTGATCTCCATCGCCGCCGTCCGCTCGTCCAGCCAGCCAGCCGCGGCTGCGGCTTTTATCTGCGCGTATTCGCCGCTGACGTGATAGGCTGCCAGCGGGGCGTCGAACTGCCGGCGAACCTGGGCGATTACGTCCAGATACGTCGCCGCCGGCTTGACCATGATAATGTCCGCACCTTCGTCGATGTCGGCCTGTACCTCAGCCAGTACTTGCCCAGCCGTGCGGTAGTCCATCTGGTAGCTTCGCCGGTCGCCGCTTTGTGGCGGGTTTTCGGCAGCCTCGCGAAATGGGCCATACATGCCGGATGCGAATTTCACGGCATAGCCGAGAATCCCCGTCCGCGAGAATCCTTCGGTATCCAACGCCTGGCGGACGGCTGCGACCTGGCCGTCCATCATCGCCGAGGGGGCTACCATGTCCGCGCCGGCACGAGCCTGCGAAACCGCCGCCCGCCCCAGCAGCGTCAGCGTTTCGTCATTTTCGACGTCCACCTTGCCGGGCGAGGTCTCGACCAGCAGGCCGCAATGGCCGTGGTCGGTATACTCGCACAGGCAGGTGTCGGTAATCACCAGCAGCTCCGGCAGCTCAGCCTTGAGCAGCCGGGTGAGGGTCTGCACGGGGGCGTCGTCGGCCCAGGCTTGCGAGCCGGTGGAGTCCTTCCGCTCGACCACGCCGAACAGCAGCACCGCCCGTATGCCCTTGGCTGCCCATCGCCCGGCTGCGGCAAGGGCGGTATCCGGCGAGAACTGGAGCTGCCCGGGCATGGAGGCGATGGGGTGCGTTACATTCTCGCCGGGCTTGACGAAAATCGGAGCGACGAGATCATCAACGCCCACCCGCACCTCGGCGAGCATATCGCGCAAGGTAGGATTGTATCGCAGCCGTCGCAGTCGTCGTGTAGGAAAAGCACTCATATCAAAAACCAATGTCTAATGTCTAAAAAACAATCGGGAATCCACCTGTGCTGCGCATTATACCATTTACCGCCCCGGCAACCAACAAACATCGTGGCTGTCGCGAAGCAACAGTTTTTTGTAGGCCGGGTCTTGACCCGGCAGTTGCATGGTACATGCAACAGGTTCGTCCAATTTGGATTAGCAGCGGTGTTTGGTGGCACAGGTTTGCAACCTGTGCCGTGCCGGGATCGCCGGCTGCCGCGGTGGAAGACACGTTTTCTCAGAGACGTGTTATCGGAGGGGATTTTCATAAAGAAGGCTGTCGCCTTCTTTTCGCCGGGTCAAGACCCGGCCTACAGAAAACGGGTAAAAACAGGAACTATGGCACCCAGCCAGTCGGGAATTTTTGGTGTTCCCTCAAATCGAAGATTGCCGGCCATTTCCCCTGCCGGTATCATTAAGCCGCTTCGCATCCAACGCGAGCAAACGTTGTTGTTTAGTCATTAGACATCAGGCATTAGTCATTAAGTTGTTTAGTCATTAGACATTAGTTTTTAGACATTGGACATTGCTGCTGTGCAGCAGCCAGGGACGATCATCATGTTTGAGATCAAGGAACGCGGCAGTACGGTCAGCCGGGAGATTTTCGGCGGGATTACCACTTTTCTGGCGATGAGTTATATCATTTTCGTGCAGGTTGCCATTCTCGGCGGCACGGGAATGAATCACGGCGGGATAATTATCGCGACGTGTCTGTCGGCTGCGGTGGCGTCGATTGTTATGGGGCTGCTGGCGAATTACCCCATAGCCCTCGCGCCGGGCATGGGCGAGAACGTCTTTTTCGCCTTCATACTCGTGCCGATATTGGCGACGTGGGGCGTGGCGGCTGAGGGCTGGCAGATGGCCTTGGCGTTGGTGGCGATTTCCGGCATGGTGTTCCTGCTGCTGAGCTTCGTGGGTTTCCGGTCGTATATCCTCAACGCCATTCCCGAATCTCTCAAGTTCGGCATCGCAGCCGGTATTGGATTGATGATCGCAGCTATCGGATTGCATTTCGGCAACCTGATAGAGTTTACCGCGCCGGCACCGGTATTTGCCGGATTCAACCATAACCCCTGTGCGGTGCTGACGGTAATCGGCGTGGCTGTGATTATGATCCTCACCGCCTTCCGCGTTCCCGGCGCGGTGCTTATCAGTATCGTGGTCAACGCAGCCTTGGCCTGGTGGATGGGCCTGCTGAAATTGCCGGGGGGTATTGTCGGCGCACCGACCGGCATTGTGGAAACCGCCGGCGGATTCATTAGTCGTCCCGGAAAAAGGCGTTTTTAGGGCGACATCAGTTTTGGGATAGTGCTGGGGGGTGGCGATAAAACTGAATTATCGAGAATGCA
>JAIORC010000396.1 GCA_021108335.1 Phycisphaerae bacterium | reverse complement strand
CAGTGCAAACCGACGGGATATGGATATCCACTTGCCGGAAGGATTCGAAATGACTATACGAACGCTGGGGCTGGAAAAAGGCGGCCAAACATACCTTTTGCGATACCAGGTCGGTCTGGAAGACGAAGTGGTAGAGGAAGTTATGCGAATGGCTGACGATCACTCGCTGGATTTCGACTGGATGGACGCGGCGACGATGAGTTTCCAGGTAACACATCTTGCAGCCGAGGATTGCCTCGGCGAAATAGAACAGGACAAACTGGCGACGGATTGACAGCTAGTCGAAGACCCGAAAAATCGGTTATTCGAAATAGTTTCGCCAGCCATGCAAGGATGCGGATGAACGACCAGCGACTGATAGTGAAATTTTTGGACCATCTCGAATTGGAGCGGGATTTTTCCGTCCACACGATTCGTTCTTACTCGGCGGACCTGGAGCAGTTCGGCCAGTTTCTCTCAGCTCTCGCGGACGAAAGCATTCCCCACGACGAAATATTGACCCTTACGACCGAGCGGCTCACGGAAATCGCCACGTTGCCGGACGAGCAACTCGAGCAGAGCATCCTCGCGGTCAGCCCTACGGAAATCCGCCGATATCTCGCCGTCCTCCGTTGCAGCGATTACAGTAAATCGACTACCGCCCGCAAGCTGGCTACCCTGCGGAGTTTTTACAAATTTCTTGTGCGTAAGGGCTTGGTCGAGGCATCGCCGGTTAGTGTTATCCGCACACCCCGGCTGGATAAACACCTGCCGAAATGTCTTGACGTTCAACAGGTCAATACCCTGCTGGAGGCCCCGAACACGCAAACCCTGCTGGGCGCAAGAGATAGAGCTATTCTCGAAACAATTTATTCCGCCGGCCTGCGAATCAGCGAGTTGGTTTCGCTGAATATCGAGGACATGGACGAGTTCGGCGGGGCAGTGCGTATTCGCGGCAAGGGCAAGAAGGAGCGGTTTGTGCCGATGGGCGACAAAGCGATTGAGTCTATCTTCGATTATCTGAACATGCGTTCCAACCGCCCCGAGCCGCTGCGTAGCGGGCCGCTTTTCGTCAATCGCGCGGGCCAGCGAATTACCGATCGTTCCATCCGCCGCAAGCTGAATAAATATATGCTGATTGCCGGCATTCCCGCGCACATCAGCCCGCACACACTACGGCATTGTTTCGCCACGCACATGCTCAATGCCGGGGCAGACCTGCGAAGCGTCCAGGAAATGCTCGGGCACGAAAATCTTTCCACCACGCAGATTTACACTCATCTGACCACCCGCCGGCTTAGAAAAGTCTATCAAAAGGCCCATCCGATGGCCGTCGGCGCGTAATTGTAGGTTATGCAGCCCCCAGGGGGTTTGCAACTTGCTGCATAACAGGAATTCCTACTTCACAGTCGCGACCGCAAATACTCGTCGCACCGCCGTAACCCCGTAATATTCTCCGGAAACTTTAGTAAGCTCATAGCCTCTTGAAGACTGCACCATTGATATTCATCATGCTCTCGAGACAGACTCGGAGGCTGGCTCAGACCAACACAGGCCACAAAAACGTGCTCTACTATATCCTTTGCATCCGGCGTGTACTTATGGCGCCATTCTTTCCGGATGGGAAAGGAATACGAATAGCCGATGTCCTTCAGCCTGATATCAACGAAGCCGGTTTCCTCTGACAGCTCCCGTGCCGCGGCCTGCCGGGGCGCCTCGCCCTCCTCCAAGCCGCCTGTCACACCTTGCCAGAAACTTTCGAAGCCGAGTTTGGGCCGGCGTACTCGTCGCAGCAGCAAATACTCCCATCTGCCGTTGTCGCATCTGGCCGGATAAACAAGTACTGACACTGGTTGCCTCATTTGAGTGTCCTCCCGGCGTGCGCAGACCGTAGGTTATACCAACCTCAGTTAATAAGGGCCTATGGGGCAATACAGGATGTTTGCACAAACAACCTTCCTGTAGCAGACAAGGCTAATTTGAGTCTCTCATCCGACAATAAGGCTTTCGGCCTTTATTAGCTAAACTTGGTATTATGCAACTTGTTGCCCAACCTACGCACCTATGCCTCGTGGGTTATTCCGCCGTTATTTGATGGTGAGATTTATGTTTTGGCGGTCCCAGCTTTTTTCGCCGTCTACCTGGATGTTCAGGCGATATTGGCCGGCTGGCAGCTTTCTGATGTTCTGTACCATTGTCTGCTTTGAAATGTGAGTGAATTTGTTCAGCGTGAATGGCTTGCCCGGCTCGAAGTTCTGCCTGGCCGGTTGCCAGATGTCGCTGGTGTTCACCTTGCCTTTTACGATCGGGTTGATCGAAATAGTAACCTTGTTAAGCACGCCGAGGGCCTTTTCGTCCATGATGAAGACGATTGTCGGCATGGGGCCTGCCGGCGGGGCGGCCCACAACTGCTCGCCGTCTTTCTTTTTCAGGCGAGTGGTATTTCTTCCGTCAATTTTCACCTTCAGGTTCAGGCCTTCAAAATCCAGTTTGACCGGACCGGCGGGCGCGTCGGATGTCACAGCCGTGTCGGATTTTGCGGTCGGACCGGATTTCGCGGTTGAGCTGGGGGTCCAGGTTTGGCTGGTTGTCGTGGTTGGCGCGGGTTTTGGGTCGGCTTTCTTTTTCGTACCCCACTCGAATTTTTTGATTTCACAGCCGGCAGCGGTCATCAGGGAGATTATCAATAGCATGGCAGTTATTTTTCGCATAGTGGTTCCTTTCAAAAACGGTCAAGTCAAAGTTCAGGTAATCCGATACTCCACCCCGGGTCGCGGTTCCGGCGGCTCGGGCGGTCTGTATCATATTAGTCGGTTATTTCAGGCCCGAATCATGAGGCTGACAGGGCGGCTTGTCGTTACCATCTCCCGAATCATCATAGCGGGACGCCGACCCCCTACTTTTTTGCCGATCTGTAGCGGCGATAGTCGATTTCCAATTGCCTGATGCGATAGCCCAGAATGCGGGCAGTCGTGCCTAAATCGTGGGCGGAAGAAGAAATATTCCCGCCGGTACGCTTGAGCGAATCGACGACAATATCCCGCTCGAACAGGCTCAGCCGCTCCTGCAACGTGCCGCTGCCGACGGTGTCGGTGGCTTCGGAGGTCTGGAGCGACGGCGGCAAATGATAACCGTGAATCACGCCGTCGCTGCTGAGCAGCACCGCCCGCTCGATGCAGTTCTCCAACTCCCGGACGTTACCCGGCCAGTGGTAGATGACCATCATGTTTATCGCCGTGGTGGTGATTCGCCGGATATTTTTCTTCATCCGCCGGCTGTACCGCTCGACGAAAAAATCCGCCAGCAGCATGATGTCGTCTTTCCTGTCGCGCAGTGGCGGCATGGTAATCGGGAACACCAGCACGCGGTAGTACAGGTCCTGGCGGAATTGGCCTGCCTCGACAGATTGTTCCAGGTCGCGGTGTGTTGCGCAGATAATCCGCACGTTGGCTTTGCGGGTACGGTTGCTGCCGACGCGCTCGAATTCCCGCTCCTGGAGTACTCGCAGCATTTTGACCTGCGTGGCGGGTGAGAAATCGCCGATTTCGTCGAGGAACAATGTACCGCCCTCGGCTTCTTCGATTCGCCCGCTGCGGGTCTGGATGGCGCCGGTAAATGCGCCTTTCTCGTGGCCGAACAGTTCACTTTCTATGAGGTTCTCGCTGAGCGCGGCACAGTTAATCTTGATAAAAGGCCCCTTGGCACGCGGGCTGGAGTAGTGAATCGCGTGGGCGACCAGCTCCTTGCCCGTGCCGGATTCCCCGCGAATTATCACCGTCGCGTCGCTGGGGGCAACCTGATGGATCGACCGATATATCTCCCGCATGGCCCCGCTGTTGCCGATGATGTTCTCCGGGCGGAAACGGTCTTCGAGCTGTTCGCGGAGGCGGAGATTTTCTTCTTCGAGGTTTTGGCGTTCGATGGCTGCGTGGCGGCGCGTTCGCACGTCGTTTGCGATCATACCGGCGATGATGGACAGCACGCGCTCGAGTTCATCCAGCGGCACGGCGGGGTCGTAGACGCGATCGGCGGACAACGCGCCGAAGACCTTGTTGCCGATACTGATAGGGACGCAAATGAAGCTGATTTCCTGTTCTGAATCTTTTTTGCTGCGGCGATGAATCCGGTCGAGGAACGTCGGTTCTTCGGAGACCTTGGGAACCAGGGCGGATCGTCCGGTCTGAACGACCTGCCCGACAACGCCCTCGCCGAACTGGTATCGCACCGATTCCAACTGCCTGGCGGTGCGTTTGTGGGCGACTTCGGTCATCAATTCCCGACCGTCGGGGCTTAGCAGCATGATTGTGCCCCGGTGAAGGCCTATCTCCCGATCCATGACTTCCAACACCTCGATCAGGATTTCCTTCTGGCTGGTACCGGCGGCGAGAATCTGGCTGATCCCGTAAAGCCCTTCCAGTCCGTCTCTGTACCGCTTGGCGAACAGTTTACGTACGGATTCCTGGCTTTTCCTTTGAGTTTTATTGGAGGGACGTTCGCTCATTTGTCCTTAAACCTTTCGGCGTATTTTGTAAAATCTACAAAATTGTAACAGGCGGGCAGACATTCAACAAGTATGTAATTGAATTTTCACATACAGAGTTTTTCAAAGACCTGTCTCCCAAAAGAATCAACAGTTTTCAACAAAAAATATTCCGATTATTAGGGAAATGGCAATATTTTTCCATGAAATAGAATAGGTGGAAACACCTATCGGTTTGGGGGTCAGCCAATTCAGCAGGTATCTTGTCGATTCTCGTAACTTCTTATGGTTGCAGGATAACCGGACGGGAATAATAATAATTCCATAAACGGGCATAATAAGATATTTTATCCAAATTATGCATTTCGCCTTGTTTAAAGGTCGTTAATAGTTGTCTCCCCAGAGTATTGAGTAATGAGCCGGATTGAAATCGGAATAATCTGCGCCAATTATTCATATGAAGACCGGCGGTGTGTGGGGTGTCCGGAATGTGTAATAGAGATAAGGAGCGGAAAAATGGGTGCGAAAACATTGGAAAGAGGTGAAGTAGGTGAAGTAACAGAGCTGTTGAATGACAATCTTACCATTGCTCATCAAATAGCTTCTCGTTTGAAGCGTCGCTATTCCTGGGTTGCGATGGACGACCTGTACAGCTATGCGCTGTTGGGTTTAACGATGTCCGCCAACGCCTACGATTCGACGCGCGGAGTGCCGTTTCCCAATTTTGCCTCGCAGAAGGGCATGTTCTGGGCGATTGACGAGATGCGGAAGGATGGCGTTTTACGCCGTCGCAGCAGCAGCAATATGCCCCGGGTTCTTCCCTTCAGCGAAGCCATCGGCAGAAGCGTTGCCGAGTCGTGGACTCCGGACGTAAGGGACAGCCATGCGGATGATGATCGCAGGCAGCTCGAAGCTCGCGACCTGTGCATGGCGTTGTTGAGTCATCTGCGAAGCCGGGACCGCAACCTGCTGGTTATGTACTACGCAGACCACATGACCTTCAAGGAGATTGCGAAGGTTTTCAGCATCAGCGAATCTTCGGTCTGTCTCCGGCACAAGGCGTTGATACGCAGGCTCCGCCGTCTGGCGACGGTAATGCGTGTGGCTTAAAGGCGTTACCGCAATCGACTTCCTGAACTTTCACTTGCTCTGCCACGGGCAATAGAAATATGAGGGGTGTGATATGTCAATAACGAGGGATTCCGCAGTTGCTCGGCTGAAGCTTGCCGATCCGGATCCGTCATCCGTATCACGGATAGACGGGGGGGAGTTCTTCTGCGAGTACTGCCCGCCGCGGGTATCTCTTGTGGGCAAAAGCCCGGAGATGATCGAGGTGCTCAAGATAATCCGCCTGATAGCTCAAAGCCGGTGTAACCCCGTTCTGATATTAGGCGAAAGCGGCACGGGCAAGGAACTCGCTGCCCGGGCGATACATTTTTTGCGAGGGGGCGGCGATGGTGATTTCGTAGCGGTCAACTGTGCAGCCTTGACGGCGAATCTTCTGGAGAGCGAATTGTTCGGCCATGTCAGGGGCTCGTTTACCGGGGCGGATCGGGAGAAGACAGGCCTGTTTGAAGCCGCCCGGCACGGCTCGATTCTGCTCGACGAGATCAGCGAAATGCCGCCGGAATTGCAGGCCAAGCTGCTGCGGGTAATCCAGGAGCGGAAGTTCCGCAAGGTCGGCGGCACAAAGGACATTCCGTGTCATGCGACAATTATCGCGTCTTCGAATCGCGATTTGCTGAGTGAAGTTGCCGACAGGCGGTTCCGCAAGGATCTTTACTACCGGCTGGCTGTTTTCCCGATCAGGATGCCGGCGTTGCGTTCGGAAGGTCGGGCGTGCGATATTCTGCTGCTGGCGCGGTTTTTCCTGCAATCTTCGGAAGTCCGCCGCGACAGGAAGGTCGAGGGGATAACGCCGGCAGCCGAGCAGTTTCTCCTCAGCCACGATTGGCCCGGCAACGTGCGCGAACTTCGCAATGTCATCGACCGGGCGTTGATTATCGAAACCGGC
>JAIORC010000023.1 GCA_021108335.1 Phycisphaerae bacterium | reverse complement strand
CGGCTGAGGTCTTTATCGCTATGAATAACCAGCGGGCGAATGCCGTTTGACAGGACATACAATTCGGGTTTACCCCTTGTTTTAAAGTGCGATGAATAAATCGGATGATCTTTCCCGCACTTGGCCAGCTCTCGTTTGGGGAAGAGCTTCCTGTAAACCTCACGCATTTTTTTGTTGAACCTGGTGCCGCCGCATTCCCCCACGCAGAACAGCGTTCCGCCCTGGTAAACGAACGTTCGCAGCTTGGTAAGTTCCTTGTCGGTAAATTCCGGTGCCTTGTCGCCGGCGATGTAAAGGAAGGACGCGTCGTGCATTTCCGATACGGGAACGCGGAGGTTGATAATCTGCCAGTTGAAGGTTTGCTCGAAGGCGTGGCTCATCCAGCGTGTGAGGCTGGCCAAGTCGCGTGGGCGGTTGTTCCAGTGACCGTGATATTCGAGCTTGTTGAACACGACGGGGTATTTTCCGCGGATGAGAAACAGCAGGGCGTAGGCGGTGTTGTGTGCTGCGCCCCAACAGCCATTGCCTTTTTGCCTGGCGAGTATTGCTCTTACTCCAGCCTTGTACCAGTCAGCTTTGCCGAAGTATTTATACCCGCTGGCCAGACCAACTCGCTCCACGCCGTAAAGGTAGTAGTAATGGCCACCATGAGTTCTCATGGTTTTGGGGAAGTTTTTGTCGAACCAGGCCAACCCCTTTTTGATCGGCGGGAAATCGGTATTGCCGCGACACTTGATAAATTCTTTGGCATAGAGGTTATCTACGCAGACAAACAGGCTCGCCAGTCCGGCGGTGGCCATGGTTGGGCTGGAAATAATGCTCCACGGTTTGCCATCTACTGGTTTGCCGTCTGTTCCCATTCTCTTCGTGCCGTAGGGATACTTGCAGGCCTTGTATGCCCAGCCGCCGTCTTTGCCCTGCTGCTTAATCCAGTGCCTCAGCACTTCCTCCCAGTATTTCTTGGGGATTTCCAGTCCGGCCTGTTTTGCCGCCCAAATACCCAGCAGCCCGTATTGGCTGCAGGAGTTGTCGTAACCTCCGGTCTTAGTGCCTTTGCAATGATAACTGTAATGACCTTTATTGCATGTTTTCAGGAGTAGAATGGCATCCTCTTTGAGATATTTGCTGTATTTACCCTTGGTTTTCTGATTTGCGATTTTCCATACGTTGAGGCGGAAACCCATCGAGTAGGTCATTTTGTCGTTGTTTTTTTTCAGCCAGCCCAGAACCTTTTTCATTTTTGGGTCCATTGGGCTTACGCCGCTTTCCAGCAGGGCATAGGCGGCGGCGGCTGTGGGGCCAGTGGGGTAATAGTGGCCTTTGCCGCCCGGCGCTATGGGCTTGCCATGAGCCGGCCATACACCCTTTCTGTTGCGGGTTTTCCAGAGACCTGCCACGCCCCTGTCGATAGCTTTCATCACGGTGGCATGGGAAAATTCATAGGGTTTAGCAGCGCCCTGGGCGACATGGCAAAGAGTTCCAAAAAACAGGATTACAACAACAAGACTCCGCGAATACCGTTTTGCAGTAACATTCATTTTGAAACTCCTTGATTGATGCAGCCATTATATCAGAACCACTTGTTGTTGTCAGGTTAGTTTATCCTTCGAATTCATTTCCCACTTTTCGTGCCCGCTCAGGTTTGTCCAGATCAATGCTCAGCGTCAGGCCGATTTCCACCAACAGATTCCAGCCCGCTGCCAGGAAAACATACGGATTCAATTCGCCAGCGTCGGGCACTACGATTGTGGGCATCTGCGTTTGCTCGGTGGCGATGCAGACAACCTTCAGGCCGACGCCTTCGACGAGCACTTCCTGGAATTTCGGCAGTTCCTCGATGAACGGTTCGATGACGAACACTACGTCCGAGGCGTCCATGACTTCCTCAATGCCGTGCGCCGCGTAGGTGCCTTCGAGGAAGTCCGACTTTTTACGCGTAATCTCGTTGGTTTTGAGGGTCAATTCCTCGGCTACTCCGTCGTTGTATCCGGCGAAGTAGATGGTATTCGCGTCGCAGGCTGCCTTTACGAAGGCAGGGTCGATTTCCATCGTCATGGCTGCGTCGATTGCATCCGCCGCCTTGGCCAGGGCGTCCGTCGTAAGCGGCAGGCTGGAGATGTGCCCGATAATGGACTGATAAATCAACGCCTGTTCCGCGACGGATTTTGTCGCGGCGACGGCGTTTTCCCAGCCGCAGGTCAGCACGAGCGTTTCGGTGGCGTATTCTTCGAGCAGGTTGTCTTCCTTGGCGGTCAGGCCATACAGGGCGGAAATGCCCTCGGCTTTGAGTTTCTGGAGGAGTTTGACGACTTCCTTGGTCCGGCCGGAGTTGGAAGCCGCGAAAGTCGCGAATTTCGAGAGGTCATACGTCGCCGTCTGCCGCGAGCCGTCGGTGGCGATCTGCAAGTCCAGCCCGCCGACCATCGCCTTGCGGATCATGTTCTTGGCTGGGAAAATGCGGCTGGAGCCTTCGCCGGTGAGCATCAGCCTGCCGACTGCGGCAATCGTCTTTGCGATACTTTCGGTCTGCTGGGGATTGAAATTGCGTACGACATCCGCGGTTTCCAGCATTTCACGCGTCAGGGCGTATTTTGTGTATTTTTCGTCGGTGGTGTTCATGGTAGTTCCTTAAAAATAGTTAGCCTTGATATTTAAAAAATTTCAGGTTCGCGTATTCGTCCAGTTCGCCGACCAGCGGCCGGAGGTAATCCAGGAATGCTTCGGTGGGGAAGTTGCCCGCTTCGTTGATAAACTCGTCCGGCATGGGCTTGGCTCGCACAGCCACGTCGCACAGCGGGGCGGTGCCCATTTTGCACGTATACGGCGAGTTGCTTTCGCGTACCAGCGAGACCATTACGCCGCTTTGACCGTCGGCGGCGAGGGAAACCGCAGCCCGTCCGGCCTGGTATGCCTCATCGAGGTCCTGCTGGACGGCACGGTCGATGGCGCACATCGGCAGCGATTCGGTAATCTGGAACTCACCACGCCAGCCGAATTCGTCGGCAACCATCTTGTGGAGGTTCAGCCCCACGCTGCTGCCGCCCATGGCTCCGAATTCGATATTCGCGAACTTGTCCTTCGTCTGGGAAGCCGAGACGGCTGTGCCGTCGGCGTACTTTATGCCCTCTCCGCAAATGATCGACACGAAGCCGTGCTCTTGATGGATAGCCTTGACGTCGGCGAGGAATTTATCCTTGTCGAAGATGCGTTCGGGGGTGTAGATAAGGTGCGGCGCGTCGGCGGGGGAAGTTTTGCCCAGGGCGGCTGCGGCGCTGAGCCAGCCGGCGTCGCGCCCGATGGACTGGTAAATCGTGAACTGATCGACCTTCTGCATGTCGCGGGTCAGCCGGCCGACCTGCTGAACGCTGAGGGCGGTATAACGGGCAGCCGACGCGTAGCCGGGCGTGTGATCCGTGCCGTACAGGTCGTTGTCGACGGTCTTGGGCACGCCCACGCCGCACATCTCATAGCCCTGCGAAGCGGCGTAGTCGGTAATGCGATGAATCGTGTCCATCGTGTCGTTGCCGCCGATCATGAAAATCGTGCGGATGTCAAATTCTTTGAGCCGTTCGAGAATGACGGGGAAATCCGTATCCTGAACTTTATGACGGCTGGAGCCGAGGGCGCTGGAAGGGGTCTTGCGGAGTAGGGCGACGGTGTCGGCGGCTTCGGCGGACAGGTCGATGAGATTACCAGCCATGAATCCTTCGACGCCCCATCGCATCCCGAGTACCTTGTTGATGTCCGCGACGTCACGGGCAGCTTCGATAATGCCGGCCAGGCTGGAGTTAATTACACTGGTCGGCCCACCGGATTGGCCGACAACAACATTTCCCTTCAGCATACTTCAGTTCTCCTTGTGTCCACATACCGCCGGAGGTTGACATCTCCCGGCGGCGGGCATATTCTTCGATTATGAATACTGCAAACAACACAGGCAATCCCGCCGGGACAAAAATCCTCTATGCGGGTGACACTTCTCTTTCCGGGGCGGCATGTTACCTGGCGGGAGTGCTTCATCATTCTGGAATGAACTATGATTATCTCGCCAGTGATCAGCCGATCGGCCCCGAGCTTGCCGGCCCGGGCTACACGTTATACATAATTAGTGATTATCCTGTCAACAATATCACTGCCGGGGATTTTGAGATGATTGTGGACTCTGTCCGTTCCGGGGCCGGCCTGCTGATGATCGGCGGGTGGGAATCGTACCACGGCCTGGCGGGCGAGTATAATAATTCGCCACTGGCCGAGGTGCTGCCGGTGGAAATGCTCGACCGCGACGACCGGGTAAACGCCCCGCAACCATACGTGCTGCAAAAGGTTATCGATCATCCGATTCTCGACGGCCTGCCGTGGGGCCGCCCGCCGGTAATCGGCGGATTCAACCGCATCACACCAAAGCCGGACGCCACCGAGATACTCTCCGCCCGGCAGCTTGAAATTACGGCAGCGACGGACGGCGAAATTTCCGTCGGCGTCGGAGAAACATCGCCGTTGCTGGTAACCGGAACATTTGGCCGGGGCCGCACGGCTGCACTGGCTACGGACGTCGCCCCGCACTGGGTCGGCACGCTGGTGGACTGGGGCGACGAACGCCTGGCTGCGCAAGGTCCCGGTGCCGAGGAGATCGAAGTCGGCAACCACTACGCGAAATTTTTCCGCCAACTCGTCCGATGGACAATGGGCCGGCAGGACTGATATTGTAACATCGTGGCTGTCGCTTCGCTCCCGCCACGGCACCCAATATCGTGGGAGTTTTCAATCTTCACAGCCCGTCTCGCAATCCCCGGTTCCCATCTCACCAGTTCCCGTTTTTCCGTTTCACCCGCTGGTATTTGCATGGGGAATGTTGTATCATGCCGGCACGGGAATTGTGTAATATACCGTTGAACACGGGGTTAAACATGACGCATTCGAATATCATTGTGGAAAAAACGCCTGATGCAGCATCGGCTGCGGCGGCAAGGCTTTGCAAGGAAATTGTTACGGAGGCTGTGCACCAGCGGGGGCTTTGCCATCTTGCACTGGCAGGGGGCACGACGCCGCGAATCACCTACATGCACCTGGCCGACCATGTTACCACCGACCAGGTGCCCTGGAGCAAGGTGGAAGTGTTTTTCGGCGATGAACGCGATGTGCCCCAGGACGACGTGGAGAGCAATTACGCCATGGCCCAGCGGACGCTGCTGGACCACATGCCGATCGATTGGTCGCGAGTTCACGCCATGCGGGCCGATGCCGGCGACCTCGACGCTGCTTCCTGGGAATATGAGCGGATTATTCGCGACATTGTCGGCAACGACTCGAAGCATATTCCGCAATTTGACATGATTATGCTAGGCCTTGGCGGCGACGGGCATGCCGCGAGCCTGTTTCCCAATTGTCCCAGCCTCGAGGAAGCCCACCGGTTGGTGGTGTCTTGTCATATTCCCATACTCGGGCGGAATCGCATGACATTCACGTTCCCGCTGATCAACGCAGCCCGGAATGTCCTGTTCCTGATTACCGGCGACGACAAGGCAGCCGTGGTCAAGCGAGTCTTCCAGGATCACGACCAATCCCTGCCGGCTGCGAGAATCTCCCCGCCACACGGCACCATAAACATAGTGCTCGACGCCGCCGCCGCACGGCTGCTGTAGGGCAAGTGGGGGGTGAGAGTTTTTTCCGGCGTAACCTCGAATCTCGCGCGATGATCGGGTGCCGTGGCGGGAGCGAAGCGACAGCCACGATGTTTTGCAAGCTCCCACGAGACAGAACACGGTTTGCAAGCAAGCCGTGCCATTCAGCCGGCGGCGTAATGGTGTATCCGTCGCTGGTCGAAAAGCTACAGACGAGATGAATTAATCTAATGTCCTCTTGATTTTTTGACGATAAATGATACCATACGATTCGCAGGTTTATAACAGGTTGACAGCAGTGAAATTATTTTTGAAATAATCCCATTTTGTGTTTGACATGCGGTTAATAGGTTATTAGACTAAGAGTTGAATCAGTAGGAGCCTAACTGGTTTGAGGAAGCAACGTGGAGCTGGTGAGAGAGCATTCACATCTTTTTCATTCCTTTCCTACCTAGTTGTTGAGGGTTTGTTTTTTAACAAACGAGATTGTACTGTCTGGCTATTTGTACGGGACAGGTCTATGCGCGTTTATGCATTTATCTGAGAGAGGCCCGGCGCGTTCCGAAGAACGCAATCAGATTACCGGACAAGCGGACAGGCCTATAAGGGCCTGAAACCGAGGAGCCTGATCGAGTAGGGAAAAGTATAGAGATTCCATGTGAATTTGGGCTGGTCTTTTTGCGCATTGTCCGAGTTCGCCCTTTCCTTCAGCCACCTTGCGTTTCCATTGAACCGTCCGTAAACAAGTGATTTCCGCACTATGCACGATTCTTTGCCACGCGATGTGCAGGACTTCACAGCCATGAATATACATATGTCTATCAATCAATGACGAGATTGGTGGAAGAATACGAGAGAGAGTGTCGGATGCCTGAGAAACATCCGGCGGAACCCCAACTGGGGGCAGGATGCCCCTAAGGAGCCTGATCATGAGAATGAGTACGAAAAAGAAGCAGAAAACACTTTTGGTTGTCTTTTTGGCCTTTGT
>JAIORC010000162.1 GCA_021108335.1 Phycisphaerae bacterium | reverse complement strand
CACCTGCCGCGTCGGCGTGTCCAGCGCCCGGATAATCCTGCCGATTTCCCGAAGGATAGTCCCGTCCACCGACCTCGCCGCAATGCAGTTATTCCGCAGAAATACGGTGATTCTCGCTGCCGGTGGCAGGGACAGCTTCTGGACGACATCCGATGCGGCAAGAGGCTCCTTGCCGGATTTACCGGTGGCGGCGAGCTTTGCGATCATCTCCGGCGACAGCCGCGACTTCAAAGCGCGAACCTCGTCCGAAACCCGGTCATAGCCACTGCGGCCGACGCGGATGGATCGCCCGCCGCCATATCTGCCGCTGCGGTAACGAGTGTTGCTGCCCGAGCTTCTGCCGTCCGAATCGGACGACGAATGCACGTTGTCGAAGGGGTCTTCCCCATCCGTACCAACATGGCCGAAACTGCTGTCGTTCTCCGGCTCGGTATATTCCACCTGGTCGCCCATCAAACTGGTAATCATGCTGGCAACGCTCAAAGCCGGGGCGTTCCGCAGATAAAAAATCCGCGTCTGCTCGTCGCGCCGGACGGTCAGGCCCTTGCCGTATTCCTCGGCGGTAAGAATTCTGGCAACCGCGCCTTCCTCGCGATACCACAGATTATTCATCCGGCAAATGGTCTCCAGCGCGATCCTGCCGCTGACGTTCTTGAGATACACACGAACGCCCGTTCCGGCGGCGGCTTCGGAGACCACGATATTCTGCCCAGTCATTTCCGTAAGCGCCACCGCCACCTGCGTTAGCGGCATGCCGTTGAAATAAACGACGTCCAGCCTGGCCCTGTCCAACTGCGGTAATTGATGCTTGCTATTGGCCTGGGCCTGTTTGCGGGCAGCCTGGATGCTGGACACCTGGCGGCCACTGATTAACTTGTAGTAAGCCTTTTTGTCGCTGAACCGACCGGCGGCTTGTGCGTCTGGACGACTTTTCTTCCCGGACTGAAATACTTCCATACAGCCCGACATCGAAACGCCCAAACACACCGTCAATAGTAAAAACCTATATTTCCACATAGAGAAGCCTCGCTTATTGTGCCCGGAAGGAACGCTCGTTGCCGTGCTCGTCTTTGAGTATAACCCTACCGTTTTTGTCTAAACTGAAAGTATACGTCCGCCCCGCCAACTGGAATCTCTCGCCGAGATGAACCATGACGACAGGTTCTTTGTCTACCTGGAAACAGGCGATAACCTTGTCTCTGGACGCAAGCAGGCCCTTTAATACCGGCTGGCCCGTCAATCCCCGCTTGCCGCCAGCCCGTTCGATGGAACCGCCGACAGGAGCAAACGGATCCCGATACGTTTTTTTCGCCTTGGCCGTCGCCCTGGCTTTTGCCTTGGCAGCCTTCTTCTTCCGCGTCGCCGCAGCCGATTCATCAGCAGTGATGGTCGGCACGACGACCACCGCCCCAAGCACAGCCAGCAACACGATAAATTTTAACGTTTTCATAATGCGATACCTCAGAGCCAGATTTCCATGTTGATTTCGAGTTTTCCGTATTGATCGATCGTTTTGACTTTCAGATTGTGTATGACCACAAGCCCACCGGACTGCCGCAGGTGATTGAGAAACTCAATCAAGCCGACATACCGCCCTGTCAGCACCAGTTCGTACCGGCTCCACTTGAAGCCGTCCAGTTCGGGGCGGCTGGCGGTCTTCCCCGTCTCAGTCGCAACCGCCCTGCCCCTGCGCCCCCGGCGACCTCTGCGTGTAATTTTCATTTTCGCTTTCGGCTCGGCGGTTTTGTCTTTTTTCAGCGACTGGCTTATCACGGGGATGCGATATTTTTCGGCAAGGTCGCTGATCGCGGTAATCGCCTGCTGGGCGGCTACGTCGTCTTTTGCCTTGCGAGTCTTCAGATAGGCCGCCTGGAACTGCTCCTTCCGCTTGGCTACCTTCCGGCTGAGCTTCTCGACAATTCGCTTCAGTCGCACCGCCTCGGCTTTGTCCACGCCGGAACTCTTTTGGGCGATCTTCTTGCGGGTCTTGTTAATCTGAATTCGGGTGGTCTTCAGCCGCTTGGCGGCGGGGTCGTAAACATAGTTGGTATATAAGTAAGACCCGGCAACGAGCACGAAGGCAATCAAGCCCGCCTTTTCCATCTTTGATAATTTGCGTTTCATCACTTCGCCCCCCTCGCCAGCGTAACCTCGATGCTGCCCTTGGAAACAGCCCTGCCGCCCGCGTCCTCGGTGGAAATCGAAGCCTTGGCGATGGCGCACCAATCCTGCTTCTGCAACTCCGTCGCCAGCTTGTTGATAGGCTCGAGACTCATCGCCTCGCCGGTAATTATGTACTTGTTTTCTCCATCCTGGGATATCTCGGACAACTGCATCTCCGCCGGAGTCAATTCCATCAGGGCATCGAGAAAACTTTCGATGAGTACCAACTCTCGTCCGGCCCCGTGGGTCAAAAACCGCGTCTTGCCGCGAATCGTTTTTCTTTGAATTTCCAGCCGGGCGCGACGTTTCTTTAACCCGTCGATGTCTTTGGCGATTGACTCTATTTCCCGCAGCCGGCTGCGTACATCCGACAGTTCTCCCTTGCAACGACTTTCCTGGTGCTGGATATGCAGGTAGGCAAGCAGGAACCCCAGCAACACAACCGCCGCCAGCGCCACGGGGAATATGTGCACCCGCTTACGAATCTGTCGCGAGAGCGGAATCGCGTCGGAAATCCCGATAGTCCGACTGCTGCGAGCGAATCCAAGTTCCCGCAGGCCCGCTCCGATCGCGACGGCGAATTTCGCCTTGCCCGCCACGGCTGTGCCCGCTTCGCAACGAATCGGCAGCGGCTTGGCTTTCCTGTCCGCAGCCAGGCCTATGAATCCGACGACGGTTTCGTCGTCGCCGCCCGGTCCGCTCACCAGCACCGTCTGGGCAGGGATATCGACAGCCTCGAAGCTCTCCCGCAACGTCGCCTCCACCTCGGCAGAGCCTTCGCCCGCGAGATATTTTTTAATGGACTCTGCGCCAATGGGCACGGTGGTGCAGGTCGTCGGCCCGTTGGCCCGGATGGTGAAAACCGTCGTCTTCCACTCTTCCACACCCGCGACCAGCGCGTCGGCCTGGCCATTGCCGAACGCAGCCGCCGGCGGCAGGGCAGCCTCGTCGGAGTAAAGACGTTTCAGCCTCAGCCGACAGTCGGCCAGGGTCTGCTTCAGTTCCCGGTAATCGCCGGTGGCGAAAACCGCAACCGGAATTTCCACCTGCTTGCGGGAGCCAGCGCCATCGGGCAATTCGTATCCGACCATGCTGTCGGCTGCCGGAACGCCGGAATATGCCTCCGCCTCCCACCGCAGGGCCTGCTGAATCTGCGACGGCTTCATCTCGCGAAGCTTGTTCTGATCCATACCCAGGTGCACCGTCCGAACGTCGTGGCTGACCAGCACCGTCGCGCCGGGCTTGCTGCCAAGCCGAGCCGTTACCGCCGCGATATCCTCAGCCGAGACGACTGCCTCGTCGGCATAGTCCCTTTCGCCGCGGGGAACCTCCACGCATTCGATAACTCCATAGCCGCCGGCGCCCCGCCTGGCCACCACCGCGGCGCGGATTACCGATTCGCATAATTCCAAAGCCAATATTGTTTTATTCAACTTCAACACAATTTATAGTCCGCTCGTTTGCCTGGGTTACGGCATGGTAATTTCGAAGTTTTCGACTTCGCACGCCGCCGGGGTAATATCGAACGTTGCTGTAATTACGGTTTCGTCGGCATTGGGTTTGCTGTCGGCAGGCCCACCGACGCCATCGCCGGTGTCGTTCCACACCACCAGGCAGCGAACGCCCGACCGCGTAACGCCACTGTACGAAAACGCCGCCGGATTGCCCGACGCACTGGTGTCGCCCAACGTCCACACACCGGTTACGCCCGACGTTTCAACGTCGCCAACACTGCCGCCGCCGTAGTAAAACCGCGCCTTCGTCGTGCCGCTTATGGCGTTATGCGTCTGCAGCCGGTGCAACAGATACGAGCCAGCCGACCACTCCGGCCCGCGCACGGTTATCGAAATATCGTCGTCGTCCGTCGCCGGCGTGCCGTTGATAACGCCGTTGGCGCCGAGGCTGGTTACCGTCAATTTATTCGTATTATTCGGGTCGTCGGTCGCGTTCGCTACGTCGTAGGCAAAGCGAACCGCCTTGCCCCACGCATCCACGATCAACTGCTCATCGGCGGTATCGCCCCACGGCTGGGCGAGATATTCCCGCCGCCAACCCAGGCCTTGCGCCAGCGCGGGCAGTTCGTTCCCGCCGACCCCTGTAGCCGCGTTGCCGTCGGCATTTTGCGTCCACAGCCCGCGAGGCTGACCCTCGCCGGAATTATTGTCCTTGTCCCATTGGCTGGAAGCGGCGTTCCACTTGTACAGCGTCGGCCATTCGCCGAGGTCGCCGGTAAAACCGCTGTTCCGCACGGCTGCGTTCTCCCCCACAAACGCCGTGCGGATATCGTTCAGCGTCCCCCGCGTTTCGGCGATTTTCGCAGCCCGGATATCATCAAGCCGGTTTTGCCATTCAGCCTGCGTGATACGCGCGTAAATATTATCCAGGTTCGCCGCCGCCGCCGGATCGTAAGGGCTCCAGTCCCCCCCGCCGTTGTACGTCCAGGTGCTCCGCCGGTCCGGCCCTTCGCTGACAATCCAAAGCGTCCCGGCGTTATCCTTGCAGAACAGCAGCGCCCTGCCCCAGCCGTCGGACAACTTGCCGTGCGCCTGCCGCATGTGAATCTCGTCATTGTCCCCGCCGTGGTAACTGCCGTAATCCCGCTCATAATGTTTCGTGTCGCCGGGATACGCATCCGCCGGCGTGCCGACATAAGGCCCTCGCCAATCACCGGCGGCACAGAGGTCAATCGGGTCCGGCCCGGCTGCGCCGACCTGCCGCGACCACTGGCTTTCCCACAGCCCGCGCGGATGTCCCATCGGTCGGCCTTCGCTGTCCAGGTCGGTCAAATCTTCCTGCGTACTCCAGCCCCATCGCCAACTGCCCGTACCCGCGTCGGTCCAACGGCTGGCGTAAAGTTCCGGCATCGCCTCCATATCGCCGACGTATCCGCCCAAGACACACCGGCCGTCCGCGTCGAATACGTCGCGTGGGCCGAGGATGGCTGTGCGAACTTTCTCCAGATTTTCCTCGGTAATCTGTCTGCGCTTGTCGTTGTCCAATTGGCCGAGCGTGGGAACCACCATCGCCGCCAGCAACCCCAGCAGACCGATGACGATAATCACCTCCACCAACGTGAAACCGACAAAAGCCGGATAGCTCCGGCTTCGCGATACAGCACGATATGGATTTGGCGGAAACATATCTATTTTCTCTTCCAATATAAATAAGCCAATGGCGGGGGGCATTTTTCAGCCCCCCACCATTGCAGCTATCACTTTAAAGCACGGATCTTTATTACATGCGTGCCGAATCGCCCGATTTATGGGGCGCTCGAGTCGACCGACGTAATCGTCCAGTTATCCTCTTCCGGCTCCGGCCACTTGTGGCCTTCGGGGCACTGCGTGGAGAAATGGTGGATTTCCTCGCCTTCGGCATCGGTGGCGAAGTTGCCGTTATCAACGCCGTCGCCGGCAAGGTAAACCGTCTTGACCTGCCCGGTCTCAACGCCGGTTACGGTCAAAACAATGGGCTGGAGGGCAAGGCGATCAACCGTCGCAGCCAGCCGCGGCATGATGACGGTGTACCAGTTGAAGGTGCAGTTATCGGCATTCTGAATGCCGCCGGGGCAATTCGGGGCGTTCTCGATGACGCCGTCTTTGGCCAGCGAAGCATCCTGGCTGATACCGAAAACCGTGCGGTAAATCGTGCTCGGCGCGCCATACTCGTCCGTAGCCGCGACGGTGGAAGCAATGGCGGCAGCCGAGTCAGCCGTGCCGCCGCCGATCAGCAATACCGGCATGCCGATCTTGACGTCCACTTCCCGATACGCCTCGCCGGCGACGTCGAGAATCAATGCCTTGGTAAGCCCCAAACCGCGAAGCTCCTTGGCCTCGTCGGCACTGAGGTAGTGAATTCCGAAATGGTTCCGGGCTGCAAACTCAGCCGCCAGAGTTTCGGCACCATTGGCCGGGTCTTCGTCACTGGTCATGGTGGCGACGGTGGTTACCGCACCCCACGTATCGGCAACGCCCGGGCCGTTATCAGTATGACTGGCAACCTCAACAATGCTGACCAGCCGGTTCGGCAGGCGGTTAGTCGTGTTGACGGCTGTGTTGATGAACCCGCGCAGGCGGTTCTGGTTGGTGTCGCAAACGGTATCAACCGCGCCGCCAACCATACCGGCCAGCCGCGGTGCGACCATCGCAATCAAAAACCCCATAATGCCAAGAACAATAATCAATTCCAACAGTGTGAAACCACTTTTCGCTTTTCTGTTTTTCAACATGATATTTATCTCCATTCTAAAAAATTCTGAATTTAAAAGATTGTTTCGTTGCCGGAGCCATCCCTTCACGGGATCGAACTCCCCATTTTTTCGTTTTTCACATTTTTCACATTTGTTACATATCACTTACATTCAATCTGCCCAGGCCCCACGCCCGCAACAAAGCAATCGTTCAATATCTTTTTCTCGTTTTGCCGGCATCTCCTTTCCGGTACCCGCCGGGAGTTACTCAACCACTGAGTCGCTATCCACCGGCATTA
>JAIORC010000361.1 GCA_021108335.1 Phycisphaerae bacterium | reverse complement strand
GCGGGCGTCGTTCCGCAGCAGCCTCCGACGATATTCGCCCCAGCCGCGATCAACGCGGCAATATTCGCGGAGAAATCTTCGGGACTCTGGCGGAAGACGGTTACTCCTCCGACCAGTTCCGGCAGACCCGCATTGGCGTGAATCAGGATCGGCATGTCGGTATGCCTGCGGAATTCCGCGGCGATATCGACCATCGCCTCGATGCCGTTACCGCAATTGCTGCCCACCACGTCCGCGCCGGCCTCGGCAAGCTCCCCCACCACGCGGGCGGGGTCAACGCCCATCATGGTCCGAAAACCGTTCGGCGTGCGGTCGAAAGTGAACGTGGAGATTACATCGACGGCGGGGTCGAGTTTTTTGACAGCCCGGACGGCGCAGGCAGCCTCCTCAACGGCGGACATGGTTTCAACGCAAATAACCTTCAAACCGGCTTCCAGCATGGGAGCGATCTGTTCGGCAAAAGCATCCTCCATCTGCCCGGCTGTCATGTCGCCCAGCGGCTCGATGAACTCACCGGTAGGCCCAACCGACCCGGCGACGATGACCCCCGGCGCGGCATCGAGGGAATTGCGGGCACCTGCGCGGTTAAACTCCACGACGCGATCACCGTAACCCATCTTCTTGAGCTTGCACGGCGAGCCGCCAAACGTATTGGTCAAAATCATGTCGCTGCCGACTTCGGCATAAGCCGCCGCCACCGCCTGAACGTCTCCGGCGTGGGAAATATTCCACTCTTCGGGGCAATCGTCGGGCGTCAAACCCTTGGCCTGCAACATCGTGCCCCACGCACCGTCCGAAACCAGAATCTTCTTCTGGGCCAATCGCTCCAGCAAAATTCCCATTCGTGTATCTCCCTATTAACTGTAACGCGGCTTATCATTGCCAAGCCGGGCTTGTGTTTGTAAATCCGAATTTTTGTTGTGTTGTAACATTATTCCCAGCCGGCCCGGCCCGCTTCCATGAACGCCTCGATATTCTCCAGCGGCGTGTCCTGCGGCAGATCACAGCCGGTGCTCAAAATAAAGTTGGGGAATGCCGCCATCTGCTCCATCAATTTGCCGACTTCCGCCCGAACCAACTCCGGCGTGCCGCTCATCATAACCGTAACGGGGCTTATATTGCCAATCACAATTACATCTTCCGGTATACGCCGGGCAACCTCGGGCAAATCGACGCCGGTTTCGGCGGCATCGAGGCTCAGCGCGCTGACACCGGTGGCTACCATCTCGTCGAACAGGTGCATCGTATTGCCGCATGTGTGATAAACCGTAGCCACATCGCTGTACTGCGTACTCTTGACGAGATGCTCGATATACTGCGCGGAAAACTCCCGGAATTGATCAGGCCCAAGCATTACCGCGCTGGGTTCCAGAATGCAAATCGCTTCCGCCCCAGCCGAGATCAGCAGACGAATATATTCCAGAATCCGCTCCGTGGCGAACCGGCATATACGGGTCAGTTCGTCGGGGTTCATCACAGTCGCCATAGCCGCGTCGTCGGCACCCATCAAAAGTGCCGCCAGCGTATAAGGCCCGGTAACGTAAGCGCCTCGCATGACACCCGCCGGCAGCCCGACCTTCATTATCTTCATGGTTTCGACATACCCAGCCAGCCGGGTGTCCAGGGCAATATCGATGTCCCGCATCTCCTCCATCTGCTCAATCGTGAAATGATCCTTGGGAACGGTAGCGGACTCGTCCTTGGGAAAAATCGTGTATCGCCCCAACGCGTTGGCTTCGACCGAAAGATCCATCAGCGGAAAGACCATGTCCGGCAAAAATCGCTCCGCCAACTCATCGATAACTTTGAAATGCTCACCGGGATTCTGCTGGGCCAACTTGATGGAACTGCCCCGAATCGCAACGCCGGGAAACCCCATCAAAGGTGCAGCCAATCGCTTGCCTTCGGCATATTTCTCCCGAACCATATCCAGCAAAGTTTGCGTCATTGTCATCATAGTACAATCTCCTCATACATTTGGTTTTACATATGCTACCTGGAATCACGCAATTTCCACCTATATCGTACCAAACAGGAAGATTTAATCTATCAGCATCGGCGTTTTTTTTGGTAATTTTGTGCTTGAGGCCGCGAACCGTTTTCGCGGCGGCCAGGGATGGCCGCCGCGCGATATGTCGGGGAATGGTCGCTATACTCCAGCGCGGTGGCCTTCCCAGACCACCGCGGCACAGGTTACAAACCTGTGCCACCCACAGCGTCGAGTCCGAGTTCTTTGCACTTCTCCGCCAGCATGTGTGCATAGGAAATTTTGATACACTGGGCCTTGATTCCCAGTCGCCGGCGGACTGTTTCGACGTGTCGCTCGCTGAGGCCTTCGATTTCGATAAATTTGCCCAGCAGCGGCAATTCGTCCAGCTCGATTCGCGCCCGGCCGAGGCGGAAACTGCTGCGACGTTTGCGAACAGTCATCACCGCCCGCAGGCCGCAGGCAACGAGCAGTTCCGCCGCTGCATCAGCCGAAGCCAGGGCTGTTTCGATTTCCCGACGGATTTTCACCTTCTCCGCCGCCTGACGCGGGCCTTTGAACGTGATTATCGGCTGGGCGTTTATCGGCTCGTCGCCGCGGCGAAGGATTTTGATCCTCCGCAACCGCAAGCCGCAGCCTTTTTTGCGGAAGCCCATGTCCGGCCGATCGTAAAACTCGTCCCATTGCCGTACCGTACCAAGGAACACCGCCCCCGCCCCGCGCAGCGCCTTACGCACGGCTGCGAACGACTCCACCGAATATTTCGCCTCGATCTCGTTCATGCTTCCCATTGTAAATTCCAGTTCCCTTAAGTCCAGAACGGATATACGGATATTAAGGCGTGGGTTTATCTTTCCGATTTTTCGCAGCGGGGCTGTCTTTGGTTTTCTTGCGGCGTTGTGGGCGCGGCGTATTGCTCCAGCCGTAGACTCGCCACCGGTAGAACAGTCGGGTATTCACGAAATTGTAGACGTTGGTGCGAATTTGCCGGATATTCAATTTTCGCTCGCTCGCTACGGTTTTCGGCATATGATACAGCCAGATCATTGCTATCGGCCTGAATGACATCGAAACCAGAACCACGACATGCCAGTTGTTCCACAGGAACGGGCCGAGAATAATCGGGGCATTCTGCAGCACGTCGAAAGACTCCGCCGCCCACCCGCCAATCAATCCGCCGAAAACCCCGCCGAAACTGATCAGCACACTCGATGCCGCCAAGTACTTGCTGCGCCCCTGACCATCCGCAAAATCCAGCATAATCCGCGATTGTGCCAGCATTACCCCCGTCCAGCCACATGTGGCGAGACATGTACCAGCCAATATGAGAAGGTACGATGAAATCGGCGTAGAGCCATCGACCCAGACCCAGCCGTCCCCGCCGAACAACTTCCCCGCTGCCGCACTGACGGAGTTAATGCCATCCACCAGGAATGCGGGATTCGGCGTCGTCGGCGAAGCCATCAGCATGAAAATCCCGCCGAAAAGCGTCAGTATCGTGCTGATAACCAACACGGGTCTGTTCCCCCAGCGATCCAGATGGCGTCCCAGTATTTTCGCCGAGGCAATTCCCACCAGCGGCCCTACTACCAAAAACACGATATCCGTTGCGATTTCCGTAAACCCGAGTGTTTTCAGGCAAATAAGGTAATAGAACGGCCCGGCGGCTGTTATCGCCGCGGTCATGCAGGCCAGATACAAAACCACGTGTCGAAACGCACGGTCTTTCATCGGATCGAGCAGCATTTCGCGGCACATCTCGCGGGCATATTGGTAGGCAAATACGGTTTGCCCACGCATGCCGCCGGACGACGACGGCACGTTGATTCGAATAGCCGGTACTCGCGGGCCATGCGGAACGGAAGGCACGACCTCGCGTATCCGCCGGAACAAGAGAATATCCACAATACCACAAATACCGCCCAAGGCAAAAACACCCATAAGCCCCCATAAAAACACGGGCTGGGTCTCCGCAGTCATCGGCCTGTCATCGCGGGTCAGGCACTGCAAGCCGATACCCACCACGACCACCACCAATATCTGCACAGCCTGGTACCATCGCTGACGAGCGGCAAAATATCGCCCACGAATCCGCCGCGGAATTAAATCTCCCATCCACGACCACCACGCGGGAGTGGCAAGGGCGGCAAAAAACCAACTGATCGCCAACGTTATCAACATCGTCCACACCGCCAGACGAGAGGGAATCGGCAGGAACAACGGTATCGCCGCTACCACCAGCCACAACGCGCGGTGAGCAACTCCAAAATGCATATACTGGTATTTGCGAAGCCCGGATTCTTCAATCAGAACAGCGGCTATGAGCTGCCCAAACGTCGCCAGAAACGGCAACGCCGCAAACAGACCGAAGTCAAAATTGGAAAACCCGAGCATCCGACCGAAAATTGTCGCCCTGCTGCCGGCAAAAATCGTCAGCCAAGCCATGCAGAGCATCCCTGCTAACGTCACCCTGTGCAAGGACTTACGCAACTCCGGCCCGCGAATGCTCAACGCGGGAAGTACCTCATAACTTTTTCGTCGCCAATGTAACCGCATAATATCACCCATCAAGCGGAGCAAGTTACGCTTGCCTCCGAACTACTCTCCGCCAAAGCCGGGCAGTTTATCATTCTTTGGACATGTTGCAAGTACATTATCCGCCAAAATAAAAATAAAAAATGCTCCCAAAAATCACGGATTTATCTTGTCAAACACACGGATTAACGATAGTATTCTTCGTTCCCCGGCTAATGGGGAATTTAGACAAGTGAGTTTCAAAAGTCGATACTAAGTAGACAAAGGTGTGAAAATGCATTATCCACATAGAATTTCGAAACGTAAACGAGCACGCAAGTGTGGCTTCCGTGCCCGCATGCGGACATCCAATGGCCGCAAGCTCATCAGCAACAAACGCCGGGCCGGCAAACAGGCACAGATAATCTGACAGGCCTGAGGCCGTAGGTTGGAGGCAAACAGATGCTGATCGCCTGACATGCCTCGCAACCCATATTCAAAAATTCAAAAATTCAAAACCCCGTCCATTGCGACGGGGTTTTTTTTGTGCGCCCGGTTTACCTTCCAGCGCGGCGGCCTTCCCAGGCCGCCGCGAGGTTACTGGGTGGCATGGCTTGCTTGCAAGCAAGCCATGCCACCCAAGCATCTGGTTTGGGGGACCCCCTGGGGAAGGAATCGCGCGAAAATTGATTTCCCATTCCCGCGCGATGGCCGGGTGCCATGCTTCTGCTTGCAGAAGCATGCTTCGTCCCACCGCGTAATACGCTGATTTGACATAAAAAAACGCGGTGGCCTGGAAAGACCACCGCGCTGGAACACCATAATTTTTCGTCAATTGCTTGACGTTATGTCTGAAATTACATCTTCAGTTCGGCTCGTAATTTTTTGGCCATATCCGTCTTTTCCCAGGTGAACCCGCGACCCTTTCGGCCGAAGTGGCCGTCGTGGGCGGTGTCCTGGTATTTCGGCTTCAGCAGGTCCAGATGCTTGATGATGCCCTGGGGCGTCAACGGGAAGATTTTCTGGACGGCTGCGGCGATTTTCGATTCTTCGATTACTTCGGTGTTTTCGCAGTCCACCAGCACGCTGACAGGCTCGGCAACGCCGATGGCATAGGCCAACTGCACTTCGCACGCGGTGGCCAGCTTGGCCGCCACGATATTCTTGGCGATGTACCGGGCCATGTAACTGGCCGAGCGGTCCACCTTGGAGGGGTCCTTGCCGCTGAACGCCCCGCCGCCGTGGCTGCCACGTCCGCCGTAAGTGTCCACGATAATCTTCCGCCCGGTCAGTCCCGCGTCACCGTGCGGCCCGCCTACAATGAACCGGCCCGTCGGATTGATGTGGAACTTGATGCGGTTGTTCCACATCTTCGGGCATTCAGCCATGATCACCGGCTTGATTACCTTCTCGATAATCTGCTTGCGGGCGGCATTGGTCATGTCACCGTTCTTGCCGACAACGTCTTCGGTGTGCTGGGTGGAAATAACCACGGTGTGAATCCGCTTGGGGATTTCGTTTTCGTACTCGACGGTAACCTGGCTTTTGCCGTCCGGCAGAACCCAGCCGAGCGTGCCGTCTTCGCGAACCTCGGAGAGTTTTTCGGTCATGCGGTGTGCAAGGTAAATCGGCAAGGGCATAAGCGCCTTGGTTTCGTTGCAGGCGAATCCGAACATAAGGCCCTGGTCACCAGCGCCCTGTTCCTTGTGCTGACCCTTCCCGGCGGTAACGCCCTGGGAGATATCGGCACTCTGGCCGTGCAACGCCCGCAAAACAGCACAGTTGCGGTAATGGAAACCGATATGCGGATGATCGTAGCCGATGGCCTTGATCGTGTCGCGAGCGATATCGTCAACCCGCAGCAGTTCCTTTTCCGCCTCTTTGTTGTGGACGGTTACTTCGCCGGCGATAACGACCAACCCCGTCGTTACAAGGGTTTCGCACGCCACGCGGGCTTTGGGGTCTTTGCTGAGCAGCGCGTCGAGAACGCCGTCGGAAATCATATCCGCAACTTTATCAGGATGGCCTTTCGTTACGGACTCGCTGGTAAACAGATGCTTTTTCACTTTCGCCATTTGTAATTCCTCTTTCTTTCCTTAGTGGAGGCAGCTTTGCCTATGGGCGGTCAAAATATCATAAGCGAGGCATT
>JAIORC010000185.1 GCA_021108335.1 Phycisphaerae bacterium | reverse complement strand
GCGGAATATTGTTTTTTCGATGACGGTGAAACTCGCCGGCCCGGCGGATATGCAGGGTAAACTGATATCCGCCGTCGCCGATGCAGGCGCAGTCGTGGCGGATTTCGAGTTTGAAGAAATCGAGGACGCCGCGGGAGATGTTGTCTATAAGATGATGCTCTTTACCACCGGCGACGAGCAACTTGCCGCCGCACGGCAGGCTGTCGATGCCGTCGAGGGCGTTACGGTCGTCGAGGTGGAGGACGTCGCGATGGAATCTCACCGCGGCGGATCGATCGAAACAGTCAGCCGTCTGCCCATCGAGAGCAATACCGACCTGCGAATCGTCTACACGCCCGGCGTTGCCCGCGTCTGCAAAGCCATCGAAGCCGACCCGGAATTGGCACGCGAGTATACCGGTATCGCGAACAAGGTAGCCATCGTTACCAACGGCACGGCGATTCTGGGCCTGGGCGACATCGGCTGCGTCGCCGGCATGCCCGTGATGGAGGGCAAGAGCGCGATCTTCTCTGAATTCGCCAACATCTCCGCCGAGCCGATTCTCATCGACACCAAAGACCCGCAAAAATTCATCGACGTCTGCCGGCTGATCGCCCCGACCTTCGGAGCCATCCAGGTCGAAGACGTCGCCGCTCCCGAATGCTTCAAAATTACCCGCGAGCTGGACGCGGAATTACCGATACCCGTATTCCACGACGACCAGCACGGCACAGCTACGATTGTGCTGGCTGGGCTGTTCAGCGCGCTGAAGCTCACCGGCAAGAAGATGGAGAACCTGCGGGTAGCCATCAGCGGAGCCGGAGCTGCCGGCACGGCGATTTCCGAACTGCTCCAGAACGCCGGGATTGCCGACGTGGTGCTCTGCGACAGCGTGGGCATTATCCATCGAGGCCGGGCCGAACGTATGAACGAAGAGAAAGTCGCCCTGGCTGAGCGAACCAACAAGCAGAACATCTCCGGCAGCCTCGCCGACGCGATGAAAGGCGCCGACCTGTTCATCGGCTGCAGCCAGCCGAACATCGTCAGCCGCGAGATGGTCGAATCGATGGCTGCCGACCCGATAGTCTTCCCGCTGGCCAACCCCGTCAGCGAAATATCCCGGCCCGAAGCGCTGGCCGCCGGTGCGGCTGTCTATGCCGACGGGCGAATGATGAACAACGCTCTGGCCTATCCGGGCATTTTCCGAGGCGCCATGGACAGTCAGGCGAGCACGATCACCCTCAAAATGATGGTAGCCGCCGCCCACGCCCTTGCCGCCGCAGTACCCGACGGCCAACTGATGCCCGAAATGATGAACCCCGACACTCACCAGGCAGTAGCAGACGCAGTAGCCGGAGCGGCGGGAAAGTAATCTCAAATTTACGCATTTATCCCTTTTGCCGTTTGAAGTACGCGGCGGGGTTTTTGCCGGTCGTCTGGCGGAAGATTCGGTGGAACTGGGCATAGCTGCCGAAGCCGGCGTCGAGAGCGTCGGCGATCATCGTTCGCTGCGAGCCGGCCCGGTGAATCCGCAGGAACCGCTCCACCCGCTGGCGATTGCGGAAGGCTACCATGGACAGCCCCACCTGCTGCTTGAAAACCCTGCTGAGCCGCGAGACGCTCAGGCCGGCTGCCCCGGCGATGTCCTCCAGCATGTCCGGGCCGGTCGAATCGGCCAGGATACGCAACGCCTTGCGGACAGCCGGGTGAAGAGCCACACCGGCGAGAACATTTTCCGCATCGCAATACGCCTGCCAGCACTCCATCAACAGATATCCCAAGCCGGCGTTGAACCGATCCGGCTCGTCGTGTATCGCATCAAGTTCCCGGCACAAGTCGCCGAGTCGCTGGAACTGCAGCGGCGTCAGGCGTTTGCAGAACGCTCCGGCGGGGTCGCGTTCCAGCAGCACCGTCGAGCCGGACATGCGACAGGTTCGGCCCAGCAGATCCCGCCCGAAAACCGCCAGCCACATCTCGTAATCGTCCGACCGATCCAGCAGAAGGTGCTCCTGGCTGGGAAACAGCACGACCATCGAATACGGCTGAAGCTCATACGACCGGTCGTTCAGCAGATACTGCCCCGTCCCGTTCAGCACCATGCATATTTCCAACTCGTCGTGACGGTGCTTCCTCACTTGAAGCGGCGAGGTTGAGTTACGCAGGCTCACGTAACCGTCGCAGTGCGGGGGAATTTTAGGTCGTTCCTTCATGACAGCATAATATGATAACATATTGGCGTAATTCGAGAAGAATATTTCAAAATACGCCATATAATGCAAAGAAGAGGATTTCGATCTTAAAATATTTTAACGTGGAGAGAATCATGGAACTGGAATTCAAACCGGATTTTGAAGAGGCGCGGCAGCGGTGGGACGCTTTCTGGCGGGGCGATAAGCTGGAGCGGCCCCTCGTAGCGGCGAGCGTTCTCAAACCGGGGGCAAAACCTCCAAAATTTGGCAAGCTGTACGGGATGTTCAGACACGACACCGGGATAATCGAGCACGACGTCAACAAGTACATCGACGCGGTTATAGATTTTGCGGCGAGCCATGAATTCCTCGGCGAGGCGATTCCGAGTTGCCTGATAGACTTCGGCCCGGACGATTTTTCCGGCCTGCTTGGCGCGAAGCTGATTGTCTCGGAGGATGAACAGACGACCTGGATCGAGCCTTTCGTGGAAGACTGGGACGACGCGGATTTGACGTTCAAGCGGGATTCCGAAGTCTGGCAGCGTATGGTCGAGTGCATCCGGGCGTTTCGCAAGCGATGCGACGGGCGGCTGATTGTAACGCTGCCGACCATTCAGGGCGGACTGGACGCGCTTGCAGCCGTTCGCGGTGTCCAGGAGTTGCTGACGGATCTCGCGCTGGCCCCGGAGAAGGTTCACGAGGCGTTGAAGGTGGTGGACAAGTCCTACAACGAAGCGCTGGATGCCCTGTGCGACGAGTTGGACGTGGAGACATACGGCAGCGCAACGCGGCACCAGGCGTATAGCCGCGGCAGAACCAACGTGCCGCAGTGCGACTGCTCCTGCATGATGTCGCCGGCGATGTTCCGCGAGTTCGGCCTGCCGTCCGTCGCCCACATGGCCGGGGCGCTCGATGCCGCGACGTATCACCTGGACGGCCCGGACGCGGTAATGCATCTTGAGGCGATATGCGAGATTGACGAGATCGGCATGATTCAGTGGCAGCCCGGTGCCGGCGAAGCGGCGACGATGGACTGGTCCGAATTGTACCGGAAGATTAACTCGCTCGGCAAACGCCAGGTTCTCGGCGGTGGCGGCGATCCGCTGGAAGCCTGTCAGCGCATCAAAAAAATGACACGCGAACTCGACCCGGATAAATTGTTCTTCGTTGCAAACCTCCCCTCCGTACAAGTGGCGGAGCAACTCTTCAAGGATCTTGAAAAACTGACCTGACGGTTTTGCCGTGAATCCGTTTGATTACCTGGGTCAAGACCCGGCCCGCGAAAACTGTCGCCATTGTTCGGTCGGGGTGTTGGACTTATTTTTCCAGCCGTTCGGCTTTTTGTCGGCGGGCGGCGGCTTCTTTTTTGGCTTTTTCTTTCTGGATTATTTTCAGTTCTTTTTTCTGTTCTTTTGTCAGCACTTTTGAGGCAATCGATTTGGTGGTCCGTTTGATCAGGGACTTGTTGTTGGCGACGTCGGCTTTAGCTTTCTGGACAGCCTGGCTGCAGAGTAGCATGGCCTCTTTTCGCTGTTTGGCATCCAGTCTGATCCCGCTGAATTCCCTGGAAATTACCTGCCAGAGTTTCGGGCCGAGCCAAGCGCCTTTCTGTTCGGGGGTCAGCAGAGCGGCGGCTTTGTCCTGGTATTTGAATTCCAGGCGTTTTCTGTCGGTCTTGAGTTTTTTGAGTTTTTTCTGGAGGGCTGCCTTGGTTTCCGCTTCTTTGGTTTGCTGCATGGATTTCTGAATTTGCCTCGCTTTTTTTTCTGCTTTTATTTCCCACTTATCAAGAGCTTTTTGCATGTCTGCTTCGATGACAGCGAGTTGTTTTTTCTGTTCGTAGGTACACTTGCCTACGCTGGCGATTCTGGCGAACTCGCCGCTTAATTTTATCGTCGGCTTTTTTGTTTTGGTGGTTTTGCCCTGGGCGTGTGCAATTCCCGCCAGCAGAGAGGTTATCATCAGGCCAAGCACGATGCCGTTGCGAAATTTCATGATCTTTCTCCACGGGGCGAATGTTATCGAATCAACCGGTTTCGCGGCCCCTGTCGGCAAACCCGGGCATAACAATAAGTTATCACGGGACAAGCCGCCCCGCAAAGGCAAATTCTGATTCATTCCACGAGATATCGTTGCATGCGGTCGCCGAGGCGGCAGATGATTTCGTATGGAATCGTGCCCGCCAGCCGCGCGAGGTTTTCGACGCTGTTGGCTGCCGCCGGGTCCGGCGAGATGATTTCCACCTCATCGCCGACCTTCGCCGTCGGATGATCCGTAATATCCACCGTGGTTTGGTCCATCGACACTCTGCCGCGAATCGGCACGTCCTGCCCGGCGATACGCATAATCGCCTTGCCGGACAAGCTACGCATATAGCCGTCGGCGTAACCGACCGGCACAAGCCCGACGCGGCTTTCCCGCTGGAACTCATACGTCTGCCCATAGCCGACGCGGGTGCCGGCGGGCACGGTCTTTGTTTGTATGACGTGAGCGGTCAACCGCAACGCGGGCTTCAGCGGCAGGCGGTTGTGCATCTGGTCGGACGGCAGATAGCCGTACACCGCCACGCCCGGGCGAACCATGTCGTAATGAGCTTCCGGCAAGTCCAGGACGGCTGCGGAACTGGCGGCGTGTCGCAATATGCCGCTACCGTCGTCTATCCCGCAGGTATCGAGCACCTGCTCGAAACACGCCAACTGCCGGCGGGCGGAAGTTTTATCGGTTTCGTCCGCACAGGCCAGGTGCGTGTAAATACCCGTTATATCGATGGCTGGGGCGAGGCGAATTTGCCGCATCAGGCCTGGCACATCGTCCGGCGGCAGGCCGGAACGGGTCATGCCCGTATCGACCATCACATGCACCTCGGCGGTGGTCTCAGTCCGCCGGGTTGCCTTGGTCAGCAGGTCCAACTCCACCTGCGAGGCGATGGTCAGCGTTACGCGTTTGCGGATGAGTTCGTCGAGTGTCCGGGCGAGGTTGGGCTGGGGGTTGTCGGTGCAGGCGGCGAAGAACACCAGTATCGGCCCATCGTAGCCGATTTCCCGCAGGTGCAGCGCCTCGGCGGGCGTGGCGACGCCCAGCCAGTCGGCCAATTCCGCCATCAGCTCCAGCAGCAAGTCCTGACCGTGCCCGTAGGCGTTGGCCTTGACGACGGCGCAAATCTTCACCCGCGGCCCGACGCAGTCGCGAAGCACCGCGAAGTTCGCCCGAACCGCCGCCGCCGAGATTTCAGCCTTGATGTAGTTATGCATAGACCTTCACCGCCAGTTATGCTATTATACTCCGCGGTGAATCTCCACCATACAATTTTCAATTTCAGTAACCGGGCAGTAGCCCTCAAAAAATCAGGAAAGATAAAATGAGTTGGAATGTAGCGATTATGGGTGCCACCGGAGCGGTCGGCACGGAATTTCTTCATCTGCTTGAAGAGCGGAACTTCCCGCTGAAGAGCCTCAAGCTGTTGGCCAGTTCGCGGTCTGCCGGCAAAAAGCTGACATTTCGCGGCGAAGAGTTGACTGTCGAGGAATTGACGGAAAACAGCTTCGAGGGCGTGGATCTGGTGCTGGCGTCGGCTGGCGGGAGTTTTTCGAAGAAGTTCAACCCCATCGCCGTCAAGGCTGGGGCGGTGGTGGTGGACAATACCTCCGCGTTCCGCATGGATCCCGATACGCCGCTGGTCGTCCCCGAGGTGAACCCGCAGGACATCGCAAAGCACAAGGGCATTATCGCTAACCCCAACTGCTCGACGATTATCATGAACGTGCCGGTTTTCCCGCTGCACAAGGTAAACCCGCTCCGGCGGATCGTCGTGAGTACGTACCAGGCTGCCAGTGGCGCAGGTGCCGCCGCGATGGAAGAGTTGAAGGTCGGCGCCCGGGCAATTCTCGACGAGGAGCCGTTCGAGCCTAAGGTTCTGCCGCACCCAGCCGCCTTCAACGTTTTCAGCCATAACTCCGACGTGGGCGAAAACGGCTACAATGAAGAAGAAATGAAGATGGTCCTCGAGACCCGCAAGATTTTCCATAGCCCGGACATTCAAATCACCGCCACCTGCGTGCGAGTGCCGGTTTTGCGGGCGCACAGCGAGTCGATCAACCTGCAATTCACGAACCCGATCACCGAAGACGAGGTTCGCGAAATTCTCGCCGAGGCTCCGGGGCTGCGGATTGTGGACGACAGGCCGGGCAGTTATTTCCCCATGCCCAAAGACGCCAGCGGCCAGGACGACATTCTGGTCGGCAGAATCCGTAGCGACATCAGCCAGCCGGACGGCTGCGGCGTGGAGCTGTTCGTCTGCGGCGACCAGATACGCAAAGGCGCAGCCCTGAACGCAGTACAAATCGCCGAAATGCTGTAAAGCGAAACACCCAACCGATAAGCAAAGAGCCTGCCGGGCAGTGTTAAGTCCGACAGGCTCATTGTCTATCTTCTGAGAGAGTGTAGGCTGGGCTTTCCGAGTGTTTTGAACAGTTTTTGTAGGCCGGGTCTTGACCCGGCGAAAAGAAGGCGATAGCCTTCTTT
>JAIORC010000221.1 GCA_021108335.1 Phycisphaerae bacterium | reverse complement strand
CCTTCCCAGACCCCGACGAAGAACTCTTCCCAAAAGAAGAAGAAGAAGAAGAAGATTCCGAAAAGCCTGAAGAAAAAAACTGAGACAAACTCTACCCGACGTCATAACAAACGCGGGGTGCCGTGGCGGGAAGCGAAGCGACAGCCACGACGTTTTGCCAACCTATAGGAGACAAACTTATGAAAAAATGCCTGACGCTCATTTGTATCGGATTCGCCATTTCGATGTTTTGCCCTTGTCGGCAAGCCCTCGCCGCAACAGATTCACCGGCTGACAAAACACCGCCAAACCCCGAAAAAAAGCAAAACGCCCAAGCCGCCGCCAAGCTCGTCTCCGAAGCCGACGCAATTATCAAAACGCTGCCGAAAGACGACAAGGGCTGGACTGACGAGCAGCAACGGAAACTGCTGAAAGCATTTGAAGCAATCAAGGCAGCATCGAAATATGCCCCCAAGTACCCCAAAACCAAATCGCTGAAAAAGCGGATCGCCACGATAATGAACAAGCTTGGCGAAAGGTATACCAACGGTCAAGGCGTCAAACTGGACAATGTCGAGGCTCTCAAATGGTTTCACAGGGCTGTCGAAATTGGTGATGTCGAGGCGACATTCAACATTGGCGTGATGTATGATAACGGATTGGGCGTCAAACTGGACCACGCCGTAGCGGTCAAATGGTTTCGCAAGGCTGCCGAGGCGGGAAACACCATAGCGATGCTCAACCTTGGCGTACTATATCGCAAGGGCCTGGGCGTCAAACAAAACTATGCAACATCGCTCAAATGGTATCGCAAGGCTGCCGAGGCGGGAGATACCGCCGCGATGTTCAGCCTCGGCTTGATGTATCGCAGTGGTCTGGGCGTCAAACAAGACGATGCCGCAACCCTCAAGTGGTTTCACAAAGCAGCCAAGGCGGGCGATGCCGTGGCGATGTTCAGCCTTGGCGTGATGTATGCCAAAGGCCAAGGCGTCAAGAAGGACTATGTCGCAGCCGTCAAATGGTATCGCAAGGCAGCCAAAGCGGGAAATGCCGACGCCATGTTCAACCTTGGCTTGATGTATGTCAAAGGTCAGGGCGTCAAGCAGGACTATACCGTAGCGATCAAATGGTTTTGCAAGGCTGACAAAATTAACGAAGCTGGAGCGATGAACATTATTGGCGAAATGTATGCCATTGGCCAGGAGGTCAAGCAGGATGAGGTTGCGGCGGTTAAATGGTATCGCAAGGCCGCCGGGGCGGGAAACACCACGGCGATGTTCAACCTTGGCGTAATGTATTACTGGGGCAAAGGTGTCGAGCAGGATTGTGCCACAGCGCTCAAATGGTATCGCAAGGCCGCCGAAGCAGGCAACACCTGGGCGATGTTCAACCTTGGCTTGATGTATCAGGATGGGCAGAAATTCAAACGAGGTTATAACGCAGGTAAATGGCTTCGCAGGGCAAACGAGGATGGGCAGGGCATCAAACGAGATTATACCAAATCCGTCAAATGGCTTCGTAAGGCCGCCGATGCGGGCCATGCCGGCGCGATGTACAACTTGGGTCTAATGTATGGCCTCGGTTGGGGCGTTAAAAAGAACGACGCCGAAAAAACAAAATGGTATCGCAAGGCCGCCAAAGCAGGAAATATTCTGGCAATGGACGAGCTTGGCATGCTGGATAAACTGGGCAGCAAGGGCAAAAACGCCAAGCAGGACGATAACGCCAAACCAGCTAATTAACCGCGTGGGTGCAAGCACCCACCCTACAAAAACATGCTTGTTACGGACTCCATCCCCCAGGGGGCCACCCAACAGCGTGGGAAATTGAAAAACACATGGCTGGCGGGGTGCCGTGGCGGGAAGCGAAGCAACAGCCACGATGTTACGTGCATCGCGCGGTGGCCTTCCCAGGCCACCGCGGTTTTTTGACCCAGTATCGTTTTGTCGCGGCGGCATGGGAAGGCCGCCGCGCTATGGGTTCGTGGACGGAATCGATCATGGCGACCCGATATCGTGGGAATTTGCACAGGTTACAAACCTGTGCCACCAATGTCGCGAGCTGGGCTTAGCGGGAATTACTGCCGGCCGGGCAGGTTGAAGCCGAAGTAGCTTGCGGCGTTGTAGTAGCTGATGTCTTCCACCATTGGGCCGACGAGGTTCATGTCGTTGGGGATCAGGCCGCCAGCCATCTCGCCGCCGAGGATGTTGCACAGCAGCCGGCGGAAATATTCGTGCCGCGTATAGCTGAGGAACGAACGGCTGTCGGTCAGCATGCCCACGAAGCGGCTCAGCAGGCCCAGCACGCTGAGGGCTTCCATCTGCCGCGTCATGCCGTCCAACTGGTCGAGGAACCACCAGCCGCTGCCGAACTGAATCTTGCCGGGCACCGAGCCGCCCTGGAAATTGCCCAGCATCGTCGCCAACACGTGATTGTCCCGCGGATTGATGTTGTACAGAATCGTCTTGGCCAAATTGCCCGCGTTGTCCAGCCGGCCCAGCAGCCGCGAAAGCGGACGGGCGATCTCGAAATCGCCAATCGAATCGAACCCGATATCCGGCCCAAGCTTCGCGAACATGCGGGAATTATTGTTCCGTATCACGCCGTAATGAATCTGCTGCGTCCAATTCTTCCCGGCATCCATCAAGCCGAACTCGTAAAGCATCGCGGACTTGAATTGCAGTATCTGCCGCGGGTTCAACTCCTTGCCGCCGCGGATTTCGTCGAAAATACCCTCGATTTCCGCCTGCGTGTACGGCTCGGCGTAGACGGTTTCGATTCCGTGGTCGCTCAGTCGACAGCCGACGGAATGGAAGAAGTCATGCCGCTTGCACATTGCCGTCATGTACGAATCAAAGTCCTTGATTTCCACGTCGGCGGCTGCGGCGAGTTTGTCTACCCACGCGTTGAAAAGTTCGGGCTGTTCGACGGCCATCCCTTTGTCAGGCCGCCACGTCGGCAGCATCTGGATATCGAACGACGCGTCGGCGGCGACGGCTTGGTGATAGGCCAGGTCGTCGATGGGGTCGTCGGTGGTGCAGACCAGCGCGACGTTGCTCTGCTTCATCAGGCCACGCGCGCAAAAATTTTCGTCGGCGATTTTCGCGTTGCAGTCGTCCCAGATTCCCTTTGCGGTGTCCGGGCTGAGCAGGCGGTCGGAAATGCCGAAATACCGCTTCAGCTCCAGGTGCGACCAGTGATACATCGGGTTCCGCAGCAGGTAGGGCATGGTTTCGGCGAAGGCGGAAAACTTCTCCCAATCCGACGCGTCGCCGGTGCAGAACCGCTCGTCGATACCGTTGGAACGCATGGTGCGCCACTTGTAGTGGTCGCCGCCCAGCCAGATTTGCGCGACATTGTCCCACCGTTTATCCTCGGCTACCTCTTGCGGGAGCAGGTGGCAGTGATAATCGACAATCGGCATCTTCTGGGCATAGTCGTGGTAGAGCTGCCGCGCCTGCTCGCTTTCCAGCAGGAAATCCTCGGTTAAAAACGCATCATTCGCCATGTTGGAGACACTCCTTTGCAGTCATCTTGAACAGTTTCATATTATCCCGCAGGCGGGACGGTTTGTTTCTCGCCAGCCACAGCGTGCGGAAATTCTCAGCCATGCGTTGAGTTTCTTTCGCCAATTGTTTCAGCTCGGTTGAAGGCACGTTTTTGCCGGCACGAAGTTTCTTGCCCGCCAAGGCCCTTTTGCAGGCCAGCACGTCCATTCTCGCGGCCAGTGCGTATTCTTCCAAGACCAGTTTTTCAAATTCATCAAGCCCTTTTTTCGAGACAGTCCACATCGCGGCATTGGAGAGTTTCGAGATTATCTTCCTCAAATTGCCGCTATTTGCCGCATCTATGCCGCTTTTGAGGTGTGGCGACATATTGATCGGCGAAACCGGATCAAGCGAGCTGCCAAAATTCTTCGAACTATCCAACGCCTCGACGAGCGTACGATAATGCCCGCTGTCGAGCTTGTACGTCGAACCGAGCGTCTCGACCGCCCTGGAAAGTTTCCCGTCACGCTGGCCGAACACGTGGAAACAGAAGGTGCGGGTGAAGGTCTTATCGTCGACGCCCCGGCCGTTCCACGAGTGGGCCGCCCCGTGGGCGAATCCGTGCAGGCTGACGCCGAGCGTATTGCGATGGCCGCAGTCGCCCCAGTCAGTATTGAGCATCCCCTCGGCACCCCACTTGCGCCCGGCGGCTGCGAATTGCGAGACGTTGCCGATCGCGGTTGGCAGGTTCGTACCGTGAGTCAGCCAACCGCTCGTGCCGGGGCAGACCATAAAGGGCAGGCCGGATTCGGCAATCTCCGCGCTGCGGGGGATTCGCACACCGTTAAAATCATAATCCCAGTTCAACATCACGATATCTTTGGGCATGTCGCCCAGCAGGTCGGGATGTTCCAGAACAATATCCGCCCAGGCGTTCATCCGCTTGCCGTGCTTTTGGCAGAGGCGATGGATTTTCTTCAGGAAGTCCAAATACACTCTGCCGACACCGATGCGGTCTGCCCGTCGCTTGGATCGCCCTTTGCCCAGTTCCCACGTTTCGTCGCAGCAGACGTTAAAGTCGTCGGCTTCGAATAACGGGAGGAATTCTTCGTACAGTTTCTCGATCAGGCGAATGGAGCCGGGGTCGCTCGGGCACAGCGTCGTGCCTCCGGGGCACTTGTGCGTGCCCGGCAGTTCCGCCAGGTGGATGTGTTCCGGCAGTGCAAGTATCCGCTCCATATGGCCGAAGCTCGCCAGCGACGGAACCAGGCTGATATGGTAGCGTTTGCATTCTTCCTGGATAGCCAGAATATCCTCGGGCGTAAGCGGGCTGTATCCCTTGCCGATAGCCGGATGCCGGCTGAACGTGAAGACGTTCTCGATGTACAATTGCAATTCGTTGATCTTCCAATGGGCCAGCCTTTCGATCAAAGTCTTGATCGTGGAAAGCTTCGGCACCTTTCCGCGACTGCAATCCAGATACACGCCACGACGCCGGAAATCCGGCTGATCGTCGATCCGACAGGCGGGCAGCGAGCGGCCGTGGATTCGCAAAAGCTCCCGCAACGTCTGAATACCGTAATACACCCCGGCGTCGGTACAAGCGAAAATCTCCACGCCATCGGGCGAGATAACGATTCGGTATCCTTCGACATTCGAGATTTTCGCGTCGCGGCTGACGCGAACCGTAGCTGGGCCAAAAGCGTTATGGACTACACGAACCTTCAGGCCTTTAATTGCGGTAATATCGTTCGATAACTGTTCAAGCGGCAGATCGTCAGCCGGCCTGGCCGTCGCCAGAACGACCTTGGCGGGAATGCGAAACCGGCCACGCTGAGAAACTGTTTTTCTTACGGGAATTAAATGTTGAATATCGGGCACTTGATAAACTCTCCTGTTTAATCACTCTAATACTTTCCACAAACCAACGAACCTTATACAGCCTAAAACTGCTTTATGCGATTATATTTATCGCAAATCGATCAAACATCGTGGCTGTCGCTGCGTTCCCGTCACGGCACCCGGCATAGAGTGTAGGGTGGATGGTCTGCCGAAGGCAGGTTCACCCACGCGATGGGCTACATTATCATTCGGAGGATGATGAAATATGCCACTGCGAGGCCGCCGGTAACGATGGCTGACGGCAGGAGGCGGCGATAGACCGCTGCGAAAGTGGTCTTGAAGTACTCGTTGGAGACGATGAAGCAAAGGTGGACCGGGCTTAGCATCTGTCCGAGATGGCCGAAAGCGTAGGCCAGCACCATGTACGGGCGAACGGCGCCTGTGCCGTCCATCACTGTTACAAGGCCGAGGATTATCGGGAAAGTCGTGCCCACAAACCCGATCGCGACACCCGTTACCATACCCGCGATGAACGGCAACACCACCACGACCAGCACCACCGGAATGTGAAGCGCCACCAATTCCCCGGCAATTTGCTCAGTCGCGTCAACCTGCTTCAGTATGTACTGAAAAATCATCACGCTGACGATCAGCCCACCGAGAGTGTAAATGTTTTTGTCGGCGAAAATCTTCGCGACGGCCCGCCCGCCCAGCCGGTTCAGACGCATCGTCCAGACGATACTGACAAACAGGGCGACCACAAACGGAATGTATCTCTTTACCTCCGACATCGCCTCACGCAGGCCTTGGCCGAGGTTCGGCTCGACAAGCCAGGCGTAGGCGCATGTCACGGCTATCCATACCAGCACGATAATCCAGATCGACGAAGTCGCCAGGATCAGGCGGCGTTTGGTTCCCGCCGGCGGCGGGGCAGCCTTGACGTGCAAATCCGGATGCGTCCGGCGAAACAACAGCAGGCCCGCCGCAGCCATCGAAACGCCCAACGGAAACTGAAAAAGCGCGAACTGCCAATAGTCGCTGTTCGTCTCGGTCATCGCCACGAGTACCCCGGGATACAGCGGCCACCAGTGCTCCCAGATATGGCGGAACCAGAAATTGATTGCCGACAGCACGTTGCCCGGAACCTTGCTGTCCCCGGCTGCGGATTTAACCATCGGTGCCGAAAACAGCGCACCGCCGGGCATAGGCAGCAGACCGATCAACGCCGGCAACGCCGCCATCGTAACGCCGGGCCGGCGGAGCATCGCACGGGCAAGCGATACGATCTGCTTCATCTGCCCGCCCGCCTGCATCATTGCGGACAGGCCCAGCAGCAGGATGGTGATTACCACAAGGCTTATCGTCTTGGCCTCGACCGCCCCA
>JAIORC010000111.1 GCA_021108335.1 Phycisphaerae bacterium | reverse complement strand
GCCTGCAACTTCGCCGCCAGCGCCGAAGGCGTAGACTCGGTAGCCATAGTAAAACAACTGATCGAAACCGTCCCCGAACCCGAAGTACCGAAATACGTAACAAAAAACGGATAACCACAGGCCGCAAGCACCCACTCTACGGCTATATCCTGACACACGCTTCTGCGAGCGGAAGCATGGCGCCCGGCTACAGGGGGAATCCCTGATAAGCATGCGGGAATATATGCAAAAAATAAAATGAAGTTGTGGAAATTTCGCGTATTGGGGGGTATAATGCGAAATCAATTGGGGGAGGATTTTTGATTTGTGCGGAGGCACAGTTTTTTTTCGGAGAGTTTTATCGGAGAGAGGGTCATTCCTCCATGAGGGTTGATCCCGCAACCTAAGGAGAGACAAATGAATACTGTAAACCGAGCAGGGCGTAGCCACTCACGTAAAGGTGCCGCTTATCTCATGTCCCTGATTGTCCTGGCGGTTCTGACCGCCTTGGGCGTGGGGCTGGCTGATATGGGCATGCAGGAATTCCGCAAAGCTGATAACCAGACGCAATCCGCCGCCGCCCGGTTTGCCGCCGAAAGCGGACTGAACTTCGCTGTTTACACCCTCAAAGACTGCCAGAGCGAACTGACCCTCGGCGACCTGCCGGATATGCTGGACCTCGTCAAGGAGCATCTCGAAGCCAAACTCCCCAACGCCACGGTTACCAAGGTTACGGGAGACGGCGACGTGGAGATGGTCTACGTGGATTCTATCTCATATATCGAAGGACGGAGTTTTTCCCTTACGGTATACGTCTCGGCTGTTGACCCGGACGATGAGTCCATCGCTACGGAAATGCAACTGCTATCGACCGGTTCCGCCAGCGGCATCTCGCGAACTGTCGGCGTGAAATACGACGTCGACGCCAACAAAGATCTGCTGACCTACGGCGTTGCCGCATCTATCCGCATCATCGTTCGCGGCCTGGATACCGTTATCGACGGCGACATCGCTTCCAGTTGGATACCGTGTCGCAAGAATGGGAGTTCCGATTATCCGCTGGACATAGGCCATACGAGCTCTTCGTATCGCAACCAGGAAAATATCACCGTCAACGGCCGAATTGCCACAACAATGACGCGGGAGGAGTTTGAGGGAGATGCCGATGGCTTTTCTCTCAATTGTAAGTATGGTATTCGCCACACCGATATGCGTAGCCAGATTACATATGAAGAACCTCCGCTCATGGATCTCGACCATAATAATTTTGACACCGGGATGTACCGCGATAGGACTGAACGCACGTGGGGTACCCCAAACTCTCAAATCGGGGACAACGAAAAAGTCGTTTTGCCATATCCGAGGGATAATATCCGGGGATTGATACGATATACGGATTCCAATTACTCTGATTATAAAGATTCGCAGGGCCAATTCCTGCGTGGCTATCCCGATTGGGACACCGGGGCATGGGTCGCCTTGCCTGAGGGCCAATCAACAGTTGTCGCTCCCAATGGCAATACAGTTACCTGCCCGAGATTTTTTCGCAGTGGCAGCTACTTGAGATGGAACAACGGCTGCGCCGACGGAAATTCATATGTCCTATCCGATGCTCCCGATCCCGATGCACCCAAAGTAACCTGCGAGTACTGGTCATGCGGCTGGAACTATTGGCGGGCACGTTACGACGGGCATAATGGGGCGGGGTCGAAACCGGTGTTCAAAAACCTGCACATCCCCTGGGGTGCCCATGCACACTTCAAAAACTGTACGTTCACCGGTATTACATATGTAGACGCCGACGAATCGACGAACCTTGGTGATTCTGAGGACTACACCAAATACACCAATATTCGCCATGGGTTGCAGTGGGCGGGAGGAAACAACACTAACGAAGTGGGCGGTAATAATATCGTATTTGAAGACTGTACGTTTGAAGGCCCCATTGTAACCGGTGTACCCAAACACTGCCGGTTCAAGAATCACTCACTTGCGTTTGACGGCGATACTACATTCAATTCCAGCGCGATTCGCCAGGAATTGGCTGGCACGACAATCCTTGCGCCAAACTTCAACCTCAATATCGGCGACGTCAACGAAACGCAGGCCGGCAGCAACTCGGAACTGGTGGGCCTGATTGTGGGCGGAATCGTTGATATTCGCGATAACGCCGTTCTCAACGGCACGATGCTGAGCATGGCGAATCTGGAATACCTGTCGGCGCGATCGAATAACCCGTGGTACTGGGGCAGCAATGTCGGCAACTGGGAAAGCAGTGGCGAAGATTCCGGTGCCCTGATAACGGGCTCCACGGCTTTCTGTTCCAGCGAAAAAATCAGGATCACGCCGGACCCGGATAATGTCCTGCCGATGGGCGTCAAAAAACGCTACACCGTAATCCTCAGGCGATCATCCTATACGGAATATATTGACTAGAGCCGGGCTACCTTCTACTGGAAAATATGCTCTGTCGGATGCTTACATTTGCGATTTGATTTCGTGTTTTTTGAGGTGGGTGTGGCGTTTGCGGGCTATGTGGTTTCGCAGGAATCGCGGCAGGATGCGGGAGATCAGGACGTAGAATTTGTATTGCAGCGTGGGGATGCAGATTACTTTTCCGCGGGCCAGGGCTTTGAGCGATTGGTTTACGACGACGTCGGCCCGCAGCCACATGTGTTTTGGCACGGCTGCCCGGTCCACGCCGAGGACGTCGTGAAATTCGCTGTATGTGAACCCCGGACACAACGCCTGAACGACCACGCCCGTATCATTCAACTCGACGGCTAACCCTTCGGTGAAGCTGCTGAGCCATGCCTTCGTCGAGCAGTACATCACGTTGGCGGGGCTTTGAAAGAAACCGGCTACGCTGGCGACGTTGACGATGAATCCTTTGTGTCGCTGGATCATTCCCGGCAGGGCGGCGTGGGCCAGGTGCATCGGCGCCAGTACGTGCAGCCGGGCCATCGCGTCCTGCGATTCGATATCCGTCTCGGCAAACAGCGGAAGAGTACCGAAGCCGGCATTGTTCACGAGGAATTCGAAGCGGCTGGATTCGGCGATTCGCCGGGCGACCTTTTGCAAGTCGCCGGCGGTGGTCAGGTCGGCGGCGATGGCTTCGGCGGCGACGTCGAATTGCCGTCGCAGGTCGTCGGCCAATTCGTCGAGGCGTTCCTGCCGCCGGGCGACGAGAATCAAGTCGTAGCCGCGCTCGGCAAGCCTGCGGGCAAACGTCCGGCCAATGCCCGCCGACGCCCCGGTAATTAAAGCAACCGGCCGATCACTTCCGATATTCGATGATGTTTCAGTCATGATGGTATTTCAACTGTGTAGCTGTTGCTGCGCTCCCGCCATTGCACGGGGTTGTTCGGAGTAGACATTTCAGTTCCAACACTGCATGCCGACAAAATATATAATTCCAGTCTCTTTGTCGTATGATAAGTAAGACACAAAAGTGGTTTCATCATTATCGACATGTGAACCGGAATAATACGTCTTGCCTTCCATCTCCGCCTGATTCCAAAAGGGAAGGGAATTTTGCCAATCCTCGGGAGGCATCATGTGTTCCTGGACAGAGTCCCATGTTTCAGCAGAAAAGTGCTTGTTTAAAAAAGACGTTAAATCGCCTTCAGATTTGAGTTTCAGGTAGTATGTATCGCCTATGAAGGCTACGGTGATCGTTTTTGCGTTGAGGCAGGTTACGCCGGGAGGCAGGTCAAGTTCTGTGGACCATTTAAAGCATTGTTGACCGGATGGTTGAGGGGTATCACACCCGGCTAGACATCCGAGAAATACAATCAGGGATAATTCAGCCATTTTTCTCATTCTACTGCTCCAGATAACGTTCTATAACCGCGTAGATATCCACTTGCCAGCGATGGATACCCGACATTCGGAAGAATCCTTCACATGACAACAAAGTATATCGGCGGTGACATACATGTTGCAACAACGGATTAGCTTGTCGCTATTTACAGCGGCCCCCCGCCCGCAAATACAGGGATATTTTTCATGGCCGCAACCATAACCGCAGCTGTCCCCCCGCCCGCAAACGCAGGGATATTGGTATCCGTCGGAATTTTTGGGGAACATCTAAAAATCAGCGTAGACGCAACCGTTGCTTATATGCTATTCTACGCCCCGTTTAATTCTGCCCGCGGCAGTTGTTCGCTGCTGCTTTTCTTTTTGGAGAACGTGTTGTATGGCTACTGAAGGCGTAAAAAGACTGGAACAATTACATCTGACAAAGATAAGTAATCGCATCGACGAGATCGGCGGTTATATTTGGCATAATCCTATTGAAATTCAGGATGTCGCGATGGCTGAGACGAAGGAGCATTTGCCTCTCTCGACAGCGAAAAAATTGAATTACAAATCCGTCAAAGGCGGGCAGAGGTGGGGCCAGCCCTGGACTACCGCGTGGTTCCGCCTGCGGTTTACCGTTCCCGCGAGTTTTCGCGGCGAGACGGTATCTCTGCTGTTTCGGCCTAACGGCGAATGTATCATTTTTCGGGACGGCAAGCCGGTGCAGGGGCTGGATGTAAACCGCAAAGACTACGTGCTTCTCGACAAGGCCCGGGGCGGCGAGCGAATCGAATTGTATGTCGAGGCCGGTGCCAACGACACTTTCGGCGAGTTTGAAGTTCGGACCATGGAGGCCCCGAAGGTGGCGGCTTTCCTGCCGGAAGTATGGGAGGCATGGCAGGATTTAAGAGCGGTTGAAGGGGTGGTAAAGTCGCGGCAGGGCGAACATTGGTCCACCGAGATTTTGCCCGGTCTTCCTGAAGACGATACCCGCCGCGCGAAGATTATCTTTGACCTGAACAAGGCGGTTGATCTGTTTGATTACCAGGATATCTCCGCCGAGGCATTGCGGAAGTCCGCCCGACGTGTCCGGCGCGCGTTGAAGGATATTTACGTCTGTAGAGCCAACGCGTCAGACCAGACGATTGCCTGCATGGGCCATGCCCATATCGACGTGGCGTGGCTTTGGCCGCTGGCAGAGACGGTACGCAAGTGCGGGCGGACATTCTCCAACGTGCTGGAGATCATGGATCGATACCCGGACTTCCAGTTCTGTCAATCCCAGCCGCACCTGTACGAGTTCACCCGCGACCGCTATCCGACGCTTTATAAGCGGATCAAGGAAAAGATCAAGAAAGGCCAGTGGATTCCCACCGGCTGCGCCTGGGTCGAGATGGACTGCAACGTAACGAGCGGCGAGAGCCTCGTGCGGCAGGTTTTGTTCGGTACGCGATTTTTCAGGAAGGAATTCAATCGCGAGACGGTTTGCCTATGGCTGCCGGACGTGTTCGGCTATTCCGCCGCCTTGCCGCAGATTCTCAAACGCAGCGGCATTGACAATTTCCTGACCCAGAAGATTTCCTGGAGCCAGTTTACCACCTTCCCACATCATTCCTTCTACTGGGAGGGTATCGACGGCACGACGGTGTTGTCGCATTTCCTGCCCGCCAACGATTACAACAGCGATCTCGATCCGGCGCGCATGTTGGCTGCGGCGAGGCGGTACAGCCAGAAGGATCGCTCTCCGATGCACGCCTGCCTGTACGGCTATGGTGACGGCGGCGGTGGGCCGACCAAGGACATGGTCGAGCGAATTCGCAGGTTCGACGATTTCGAAGGCATGCCGAAGTACAAGACCATGACCCCGCGTGACTTTTTCGCCCGGCTGGAGGCGGAATCGACCGACCTGCCGGTATGGGTAGGCGAATTGTACCTGGAATTGCATCGCGGCACGTTGACCACGCAGGCGCGGAACAAAAAATTCAATCGACAGTGCGAGTTTTTGCTACGGGAGACGGAGGCGCTTTCGGCGATGAATCTCCCAGCCGGCGGGCGATACCGCCAGAAGGAATTGAACGAGGCGTGGAAGACCGTTCTACTGAACCAGTTCCATGATATTATTCCCGGCAGTTCGATCGATCAGGTTTACCGGGACTCCGATCAGCAGTATGCCGAGGTGTTGGATTCGGTAGGCACGATACAAGACGCAGCCCTGGCCGATTACGCCAAGAAGGTCGATACCCGTGGCGAAGGCCTGCCGGTGGTCGCGTTCAATTCGCTGTCATGGCAGCGGGACGACACCGTAACGGCGGAAGTCAAAGGTCTGCGAAAAGGCACGAACTACGTCGCCGGGGCCTCGGACGGCAGCGAAATTCCCGTGCAGGTTGGCTCCGACGGCAAGGCTCGCTTCAATGGGCAGTTGCCGTCTTTCGGGCACAGCGTGTTCCATATTCGTCGCGGCAAGGCGGATGTCGCGGCTGTCAAGGCCACGCCGCGACTGCTGGAAAACGATCTTCTCCGGGTGCGGTTCGACAAGAACGGCCGGCTCGTCAGCGTCTTCGACAAGAAGGCCAAACGCGAGGCGATTGCCCCGGGCGCGACGGCGAACCAGTTTATTCTCTTTGAGGACAAGCCGGCTGCGTGGGACGCATGGGATATCGACATTTTCTACAACGACAAGCCACTCATAACCGACGGCAAACTCCTGTCGGCTGAGGTTGTCGAGGCTGGGCCTGTGCGGTCGGTGGTGCGATTCCGGCGTGAGTTGAGCAAATCGATCATTATCCAGGATGTCATTCTTACCGCCGGTTCGGCAAGGCTGGACTTTGCGACCACCATCGAATGGGGCGACGAGAAGAATGTGCTGCTGAAGGTGGCTTTCCCGTTGAATGTGCGGAGCGATAATGCCCGCTACGAGATTCAATTCGGTAACGTGGAGCGGCCGACTCACTGGAACACGCCGCAGGATTTCGCGCGTTTCGAAGTGGTCGGGCACAAATGGGC
>JAIORC010000184.1 GCA_021108335.1 Phycisphaerae bacterium | reverse complement strand
TCCAGGGCTGAGTGGCAGTTGGCGATGGTGTTGTTGAATATTTCGCAGTCGGCGGAAATTCTTATCGCGGGATTATCCTTGCCGGCGGCGGTGTCGATAATCACGTTGCCGTATATCCTGACGTTTCTGGCGGATTTGCCCACGCCGATACCGCAGCCGGAATATCCGTTCGGGGCATCCACGAAATTGTTCCTTATAGTCGCCCCGTTCACGTTGGCAGCCCTTATCGCGCTCTTGAGCCGGAACTCCGGCGTCGGGCGAAAGACATTGCCCTCGGCGGTCAGGTTGCGGCTTGTCGCCTTGTAGCCCGCGTCTTTATCCTCGTTCTGGCCGAGGTAGATAGCCGTGTAATACGCACCCTCGAAAACGTTCCCCGCCGCCCGGCAATCGACCATTATCTCCTTGAACGAGCAGCACTGGTGATGATGGCCGTAGAAATAATTGTTCACGACCTCCACCTTGCTCGAGAAATACATGCACAGGCCGTAATCCTGAATGCCGCCGCCGGAAAGCGGGCTGCCCTGGCTGGTTTGGGCGTAATCGAGAAACTGGTTTTCGGTGAACAGGTGATGATGGCTGCTCTCGAACTCCTTCAGGTTCCCGTCGTTAAGCGTTATGCCGGCGGCCTCGTTATTGTGGAAGATGCACTCGCTTACCGTTACGTACGAAGACCGCCTGATGTAGATGCCCTGGCGGTATTTCGTAAACTTGATCCCCTCGATGATTATGTGCGACTGATCGACTATGGAGAGGCCCTTGCCCTTGCGTTTGCCTCGCATTATCACCTTGCCGGGCACCGCAGCCTTGATCGTAACGGGCGCATCCTTCGTGCCGCCGCGGACGACCTTTACCTGTTCGTCGCCATAGTCGCCCGGGCCGATGATAACGGTGTCGCCCGGCTGAAGAACAGAAACGCCCTTGGAAATCGTGCGAAATGCCCGCTGCTGCGAACTGCCGGCTGACTTGTCATCGCCCTTCAGCGAAACGTGGTAAGTCTTTGCAGCCGCTGCCGAACAGACCAACATGACCACCGCGAATGATGATATCGCCATCAAAAGGCTTGCCTTGCTCCCGCCGGATTTTTTATCGCTCGTCTTCATATTCATTTCTCCAATACTCTGATTTACGGTTGTCGATTTCAGCTCTACCGGCCTATGGCCCTGCGAGGAGGCAGGCCGAGTATTCCTGGCCAATCGACCTGGTCGATGGCGAATTGCGTGTCCTGGCCTATTGTCGCTTCGGCGACGTTGCAGTCTGGGTCGTCCGGCACGAGCGCCAGTATGGGCACTCTGCCGCGTTGGGCGATCTGTGCGGGGTTGGTGTGCATCGCCAGCACCGCGTCGCTGTGCTGCCGGGCCTGGGCGTCGGTCAGGTTCGGCTCGACCTGGTAGCGGTTGATAATCACGCCGGCGACGTGGATGCCCGCCGACCGTGCCGCCCATATCGTCAGCAGCGTGTGGTTGATGGTTCCCAGGTTCGGCCGGGCGACGATCACCAGCGGCAACGCCATCATCTTTGCGAGGTGAATCACCCAGAAGTCGTTGCTTATCGGGCAGAGCAACCCGCCGATACCCTCGACGACGATCGCGTCGGCAACGCCAGCCAGCCGGGTGTATGCCTGGAAAATCTCCTCCAGATCGACGGGCTGTTTTTTAAGCTCAGCCGCGACGTTCGGCGCAAGGGCAGCCGCCATCCGTATAGGCGTAATCTCGGTGAGCGCGCGATTGGAATCCGCGCAGGCGGCGAGGAATTCGGCATCTTCGCTGACCAGGCCGACGCTCGTATGCCGACACCCGCTGGCTGCCGGCTTGAACGCCTCCACGCTCCGCCCGGCCTTCCGTAGCGAGCGGGCGATCGCACCGGCGATTACCGTCTTGCCGACCTCGGTATCCGTGCCGGTTACAAACACGCCGGGCAGTCGCGGCAATTCAGGCCGGCCCGACACGTCGAAGTCAAAATATTCAGGCAATTGTTTCATGGTTCACTACCATTACGCGCACATTCCACGCGGTTTTTCTATATTCCGCGCGGTGGCCTTCCCAGGCCACCGCGACACAGGTTGCAAACCTGTGCCACCCACACGCCGTTTTTGTAGGGTGGGTGCTTGCACCCACGCGGTTTTCCCGCGACATGCTTATATATTCGACGCGGCGGCCAAGGATGGTCGCCGCGCATGCTTCTGCAAGCAGAAGCATGGCACCCACGTTATTTACCTACGCGAAAAATTCTTTAATTGTGGTAATCGTCGCGTCCAGCAGGCGATTGAGCGTTTCGTTGTCCATCGCCGGTGCGGGCATGAGCACCACCACGTCGCCCAGCGGCCTGATTATAACGCCGTGGCTTTGGGCAGCCTTGCATAGCGCCGCCCCCGTCCGCAAAGCCGGGTCGAACGCCTCGCCAGGCCGGCTGGCAACCAACTCTATACCCACCATAAAACCGACCTGCCGAATGTCGCCCACGTTCGGATGATCCGCCAACTCGCCCAGCCGTTCGAAAATCAGCCGCACCTTGTCCGGCGACTGGGCTACCATGCCGCTGGACTCTATCAAGTCGAGGCTGGCTGCCGCGGCGGCACAGCCCAGGGCGTTACCCGTAAAGGTATGCCCGTGATAAAATGTTCTGCTCTCGGACAACTCGCCGCAGAAGCCGTCGAAAATCTCACGCGTCGCCATCGTGGCTGCTACCGGCAGATACCCGCCGGTAAGCCCTTTGCCCAAAGGCATCAAGTCCGGGCAGATGCCCTCGTGCTCGCAGGCGAACAGCCTGCCCGTCCGGCAGAAACCGGTGGCTACTTCGTCGGTAATCAGCAGCACGTCATGTTTTTTCGTAAGCTCCCGCACCGCCTTGAGGAACCCCGCCGGGTGAGCCAACATACCGGCGGCTCCCTGCATCAGCGGCTCGACGATAACCGCGCAGAACTCGTCGGGGTTCTCCGCCAGCAGCGTTTCCATCTGTTCGAGCACGACGCCCGCAGCCTCGTCGCCGGCGGGGTGATGATACGCGTTGGGCGAGTCCACGAAGTCCACGTCGAACAGCAGCGGCTTAAAAATGCGGTGAAAAGTGTCTATCCCGCCCAGCGACACCGAGCCGATCGTGTCGCCGTGATAGCTGTTTCGCAGGGCGATGAATCGCCGCCGCTTCGGCTGGCTGCGATTGTAATAATATTGATAGGCCATCTTCAACGCCACCTCGACGGCTGTGGCGCCGCTGTCGCTGTAGAAAACCTTATCCAGCCCAGGCGGGGTGATGCCCACCAGCCGCTCGGCCAATTCGATGCTCGGCGGCGAGGCGTAGCCCAGCAGGGTCGTGTGGGCGACTTTGCCTAACTGGTCGCGAATCGCCTGGTCGATTTGCGGTACGCGATGGCCGTGCAGGTTGCACCAGAGACTGCCGAACCCGTCGATGAACTGCCGGCCTTGCGAGTCGATCAACTCGAAGCCGTCGCCGGCGACTATCACCCTGGCGGTGTCGTCGCAATTCTCGAGCCACTGGCGCATCGGGGTAAAAGGATGCCACACGCACGCCTTGTCCCGTTCCACCAGGGCGGCGGAGTTTTCATCTGCGGGAAGGGGAGTCATTGTCGTTCCTATGCGTCCACGTCGAGATATTTCGTTTCCCGGATTCGGACTTCCGCGCCGACGCCGGCTTTGAACATATCGCACGCCTGGCCGAAGTTGACCGCCACCTCCACCAAGCCCATCGAGTTGAACAACGCCAGCGGCTTGCCCGCGGCGACGTGGCCGTATGTTACCGCCAGCTTCCCGACGGGCTGGCCGTTACACTGCACCTGCAGCGCCTCGGGACTCGCCCAGCGGCGGCGTAGGTCTTCCTGCGAGATGTTGCTGATAAGGTTTCCGAAATGATCCACGTAAATAATCCGGCCGATCAATTCACCATTTTCTTCCTGCGGGGTAGGCATATCCAGCAGCTTGTACCTGGAAGGCGCCGGGCCTAAATTGGAAATATCGACACCATTTAGAATATGTCCCGCCAGCGGGGCGAAAATGTCGCGCCCGTGGAACGTGTGGGAGATTTCGCTGGTATGCGGCAGGAACTTCTCGTTGCGGACGGATACGATCCCCTCCAGCGGCAGCATCTGCTTTATCAGTGAGATTACCCCGTTGTCCGGGAAAAGGAACAAATGCCCGCCGAACTGCCCGACGAGAATCGCCCGGTCGGTCCCCACGCCGGGGTCTACCACCACCACGTGCAACGTACCCTCAGGGAAACACGGCGCGGAATTCGCCAGCACAAACGCCCCATGAAGAATCTGGTGCGGCGGGATGTTGTGGCTGATGTCCACAATGTCCGCCATTGGACAATATTGAAGAATAGTGCCCTTCATCGCGGCTACGTAGGGATCAGCCGATCCGAAATCAGTCAATAATGTAACCAGCCGTCGCTTGGCCATATCGAAAACTCCACTGTAATTACCGAAAAAGAAAATACAATGCATAGTTATAATGCAAATCGTCCCGCCTGCGAAGAAGAAAACCGGCCGTCGTCCGGCTTGACACCGCCGGCCTATGGGGTATCATCGTTTCAGCGGAATACGGATATAGTTGCTTTTTCAAGTACCTCAACGGAAAGGGATGACCATGCGAACGAATCTCGTCACAATTACAGGGATTTTAATCTTTGGAATATTGTCCGGCTGTGCCCCGAAGCAGCCGCCCCACCAGGTCGAGATGCAGACGGAATTGCCCACGCCGGCTCAGTCCAACGACCAGTCCGGTGACCCGCCGAAGCTGGATAAAATTCAGCCGCTGGCAGCCAACCCCAACGACAAACCAGCCCAGCCGCCGAAGGACAAAATTCCGACGCTCTCCGAAGTGGCCAGCCAACCGGCAACTCCCAAGGGAGCCGTCGTTTACACACTCGTCGCCGGCGATACCTATTGGAACATCGCGAAGAAAAAACTGGGCGACCCCAAGCGATGGCGGGAAATCGAGAAGCTCAACCCCGGCGTCGACCGCACAAAATTGCTGGTCGGCCAGTCCATTTACATCCCGGCGAAATAGCCCCGGCCATGAGCAATCTTACCCTTGACACACCGGTGCAATACGTCCAGGGCGTCGGCCCGCGACGGGCGGAGCAGCTTGGGGAACTTGGCATGGAAACCGTCGAGGATTTGCTGACCTACTTCCCGCGGCGGTTCGACCTGCGGCGGCAGGTTCAGCCGATAGCCTCGCTGATCGACGGGCAAGACAACGCCACCATCGCCGGGCGGGTCGTCAACTGCCGGCTGAAGCGCACCCGGCGAATGCCGATTTTCGAGGCGTACCTGGAAGACGAATCCGCCGGCGTAACCGTTAAGTGGTTCCACGGCGACTACCTCACCCGGACGATCAGGCCCGATCTGGTGTTGGCGATCAGCGGCAAGGTAAGTTCGTACGACGGTGTGTTGCAGTTTGTAAATCCCGGCCATCAGATTATTTACGATCCCGCCGGGGCGAAACTCGACGAGGACGAACTGCTGCCGGTATACCCCGCCGGTGCCAAACTCACCAGCAACATCATCGGACAGATTATCCAGAAAGTCCTCCCGCAGTGTCGCAGCCTCCTGCGGCCTTGGTTCGACCGCGACTACCTCGCCCATCGCGACCTGATGGCCCGCCCGGTGGCCATCGCCGCAATGCACCGCCCGGAGGACAAAATCCACTGGGCACAAGCCCGGCGGCGGCTTGCCTACGAGGAATGCCTCCTGATGCAGCTCGGCGTGGCGATTATCCGCAATCGCGAAATTTCCAGGCCGGCCCATCCGCTGCCGAATTCTGCGGAAGTCGACCAGCGAATTCGCGCGAGATTCCCCTTCGCCCTGACCGACGCGCAAAACCGCGTAGTAACGGAGATCGCCTCGGACATGGCCCGGCAGCGCCCGATGAACCGCCTCGTCCAGGGCGACGTCGGCTCGGGCAAGACGGTCGTCGCGCTATATGCAGCCTTGCTGACTGTGGCGAACAAAAAGCAGGCGGCGATCATGGCTCCGACGGAAATCCTGGCGACGCAACACTTTAAGAAAGTCCAACAGTATCTCGAAGGCAGCAAGGTCAACATTGCTCTGCTGACCGGCGGCATGCCCGCCAAAAAGCGGGCGCGGATTCTGGCGGAGATCGCAAGCGGCGACATTCACATCGTCGTCGGCACGCACGCGTTGCTCGGCGAGGCGGTGCGGTTCAAGGATTTGGCGCTGGTGGTGGTGGACGAGCAGCACAAGTTTGGCGTGCAGCAGCGGACGGGCATTCGCGGCAAGGGTTTCGCGCCGCATTACCTGGTGATGACGGCGACGCCGATTCCGCGGACGCTGGCGTTGACGGTGTTCGGCGACCTGGACGTTTCGACAATCGACCAGGTTCCGCCCGGCAGGGGCAAAACCGAAACCCGCTGCGTTACCGTAAAGGAATTGCCGGGCACTGTGAAATTCGTGGGCGAAAAGCTCGCAGCCGGCCAGCAGGCGTACTTTATCTATCCGCTGGTAACGCCGTCGGCTCAACTGGAACTGACCGCCGCCCAGGAAGCCTACGAGGAATTGACCGGCGGCCCGCTGGGGAAATTCGGCGTGGGGCTGGTTCACGGCCAAATGCCCGCCGAGCAGAAAAACGCCGCTATGGACGATTTCCGCCAAGGCAAAACCAAGGTGCTGGTCGCCTCGGTGGTCGTGGAGGTCGGCGTGGACGTCGCGGCTGCCAACGTCATGGTTATCACCCACGCCGAGCGATTCGGCCTGGCCCAGTTGCATCAGCTTCGCGGCAGAATCGGCAGGGGCAAAGACGACGCGACCTGCATACT
>JAIORC010000339.1 GCA_021108335.1 Phycisphaerae bacterium | reverse complement strand
TGAATCGATCTTTCATGGCTACCCCGCAAAAAACGCGGGGTTTCCATGCCACCCAAGATCGTGGGAAATTGTACTGGTTACAAACTCCCTCGGGGCAAGCTTGTGCTACCGATCGCGAGAAGTTCAAATATCGCGGCTGTTGCTTTGCGTCTTCGCTGATTATAGAATCGGCTGCAGTCATGACGGAAGATTCCAGATCATCACGATATCGGCGGCAGGAGTGTTTTGCTCCGCTGGGTGCGACCGGCCAGGCGCGGCTTGCTGCGGGGCGGGTGCTGATAGTGGGCCTCGGCGGACTTGGGTCGTGGCTGGCTGAGCTGCTCGGCCGGGCGGGGGTGGGATTCCTGCGGCTGGTCGATGACGATTGCGTGGACTGGACAAACCTCCCACGCCAGGGAATGTACGACGAATCCGACGCCGCGACACGACAGCCGAAAGTTCTCGCAGCCGCGAAATATCTGGCGAAAATCAACTCCACCATTACCGTCGAACCGATCACGGAAAAATTGACCCACCGGAATATCGCCGACCTCGCCGGCGGCATGGATTTGATCCTGGACGGAACGGACTGCTGGGCCAGCCGGTTCCTTATCAACGATTTTGCCGTCAAAACCTCCCTGCCCTGGATATTCGCCGGTGTAGTGCGGGCCGAGGGGCAGGTCATGGTAATTCCGCCGGGCGGGTCGCCTTGCCTGCGGTGCATCTGCGAAACCCCGCCGCCAGAGCAACTCGAAGCCGCCAACAAGGCCGCGAGCGTCGGCGTCCTTGGCACAGCCGTTGCCGCCATCGCCGCCCTGGAAGCAACCGAGGCAATCAAGCTGCTAGCCGGCCGGCCCGATGCGGCAAGCCCTCACCTGACCAGGCTTGACCTGTGGGAAAATCGCATCCGCCAACTCGCCACCGTCAAAGGAACCGACGAAAATCAATGTCCCTGCTGCAAACAACACCGCTTCGAATTCCTGGAACCATAACCGGCGAAGTTTCTCTTGTTCAGCCCGGTATTATGCCGAAAGAAAAATATGCTTAAATCGATATTATCACCACAAAAAGTATCTCAAGGCTGTGTTGGCGGCGGGTTTGTATTGTTGACGGTTTTGGGGTTGCTTGCCGGTGGGTGCGACAAAAAAATATTGGTAACAACCGACCCGCCGGGGGCAAAAATCTACTGGAATTCCGAAGAGATAGGCCTCTCGCCCTGCACGATCACATATCCCTCTGCTGCGGACAGCATCTTCCCGGAGCTTCATATCATCGAGACCAGGCGGAGCGGCTACGAACCGTACTACCACTGTGTCACGGAACCAAAGACCTTCACCCTCGGCCCGCAAAAAGTGCACCTGGAGCTGATTCCGTTGCCGGAAGGCTTTGACGATTCGGACATGCCCGCCTCGCTACAGGTCGGAAGCAACCCGAAAGATGCCGACCGGAAGGCCAATGCGGGGCTTGTCCGGGCAGCCTGCGAGATTCGCGTCGTGCGGGTTCTCGACGGGCGGGTAATCTGCCAGGCCAGCGGCTTGGCCGGTCCCGACCAATTGTCACTACTCGCGACAACCTTGGCCGAGCAACTGAAAAACAACACCCCGCGAGGATCGATCGCCGTCGGCAGCATGAGAAATCGACGACAAAGCGAAACCGGCAAAATGCTGGCGGAAAAATTAACCGACCTGGTATGGCGGGAAATGAGCTTCGCCAATCCGTCCGGCATGGCCAAAAACATCCCCTTACGGGATATCCTGCCGGAAAACCAACTCGACCTGCCCAAAATCGTCCTGGATCCCGAAATCAGCAAAAGACTCCGCGGCATCCGCTACATAGTCCTCGGAGGCCTGGCCGAAGCAAAACCAATTGGGCGGTGAATGGGGTAATTTTCATTTTTGGGGTACAATGGACGAACCAAATCGATGCACGCGTGTCTAAATCGGGGTAGAATTCTACGAACATTACATTTTTCAGAAAGGGTCTCAGCATGAACAGGAATATGAAACTCGCCGGTATTGCCGTCCTTTTATTGTGTGTCGCCGTCGTACAGGGCGGTGCAAAGGCAAAAGATCGCGGCAAAAAGTCCAAAACCGGCCAAGCCCGCAAAAAACTATCCGTTGCCCTTGCCCTTACGTCAGCGGATAAGCTTGCCAATGCGTTAGGCCAGGACTTCCCCAAGCCGCCACGCAAGCAGCCCGGCTGGGACGAAATGACCTCCGCGCAAAAAACCAAAGCCGAGAGAACCTACGCGACGGCATTGAAAAAATGGAACTACAAGCGCAAAAAATATTCGGGCAAGAAGGTTCTTTGGACGCTCTTCCTGGGAGAGATTGCCGAGGCCGGAAAAAACGGATACGTCGTCTCCGCCCGCTCGCGACGAGGCTGCCTGGTAAAAGCCCGGTTCCCCAAAAGGTTCAAGGATACACTCCTGAGATTCAAGAAAAGCGAGTTCATCGAAATTGAGGGCGTCATCAAAAGCTGTCAATTCAAGCCCCGTGCCGGCCAGGAGAAAAATGCCGTTATTGTTGACTACACCTTTGAAGTATTGCTGAAGGCCAAGGCTGTCAAAAAAGCCGCGCCCAAACAAATCACCAAATTTTTCGGCACGGAAGATAGCGGCGACGTCGTTGTTTACCTGATAGATCGATCCGGCTCGATGATAGATACCTTTGATTCCGTAAGGCAGGAACTACTCCGCTCCATTAACCAATTAAATGAAAAGCAGAAATTCCAGATCATATTATTCGCAAAAACAACGCCGAAAAGATTTTTGAAGACACCAGTTGTCGCCACCGCAGCCAACAAAAAAAAGGCGAAGGAATTTTTATACCGCCAGATAGTAGAGGGAGAAACCAACCCTGTTCCCGCAATCCAAAGCGCCTTCGCGCAGATGCAGGCCTCGCATGCCCGGGACAGAGTAGTGTTTCTTCTGACGGACGGTTGCTTCCCGGATAATCAAGCGGTTATCCGCTCGCTTCAAAAACTCAATGCCGACAAAAAGGCCAAAGTCCACACCTTCCTTTTCGGATCAGCCCCGAAAGAAGCGGTAACCGTAATGGAAGACATCGCCGACGACAACGGCGGCAAGTATCGGTTCGTCAAGCACGACGACTAATCCATAATTACTCGCAGGCCTTTGTGCGTTTCGTTTCGGACGAAGCGGGCGCGGACGCTCTTTGGTGCGGTGATTTTAACGCGTAACGTTTTCCCCTCCAGCCGCCAATCGACGCTGAGGGTGCCTTTTACGCTTGCGCTTGCGCCGCGTGCCCATGTTATGCCGTCCGCTATATGCGGGCTGATCTCGAACTCCGTACAGCCGGGGGCAGTCTGGCGGATTCCCAGGACGATCCTGTTGAGGTAGTATAGCGGGGCAGCCGACCATGCGTGGCAGTGGCTGCGCGACGAGCCGAACGCCTCCCAGGTTGTGGTAGCCCCGGCTTGGAGCATCGGCAGGTACATCTCGTAGATCGAGCGGATTATATCGTCGCATCGGCCGATCTTCTCCAGGGCCTCGTACATGTACTGCACCGCGAAGGGCGAACCGACCCGAACCATGTCAGCCGGCGGATCGATTATGTTTCCGACGGCGTGCTTGAGATTCTTCTTTTCCACCACGTCGTAAAGCACGCCGAGAAAACTCGTGTGCTGCGAAGTCGACGGGCTTAGCGAACCGTCGGCGTGGATGCTGTCGGGGAAGGATTTTTTCTTGTTGTCCCATAGCCCCCGGACGGCTTTGATAACGCGGCTGCGCAGCGGGCGGAGCCATACGGGATTTTTCTTGTCTCCAAGTATTTCGGCGCATTGCAGGGCGGCATCGATAGCCCCCACCACGAATATGCTGTTGTGCAGAACCGTATCGTGTTCGTCGTCTATCGGCGCCCAGTCAAACAGGTTCCAGAAATTCCCGGAGAAAAGTCCCTGCTCATTGCAGTGTTTTTTCGTGCCCTTGAGATTTTTCAGGACGGCTGGGAATATTTTCTTCAGCCAGGTTTTGTCGCCGGTGTAAAAATAGTGATCCCAAACCGAGATGCCCCACAGGAAGCTCCATGCCGGCAGGAGGCAGTCCCAGCACGATGGTACCTGGCAGCCGACCAGGTCATATCGCTCCAGCGACTGGGCAGCCAATTGTATGCACCTCCGCGAGATATCGACCGCTCCGAAGGCTGTCGAGGCGTAAAGCGATTCGTTGCGTGCGTCGCCAACCCACAGCGTCTGCTCGTACAGCGGGCAGTCGGTATAAGCATCTTCCATGCACAGCTTCAACGTCCGGGTGGAGATGTCCCATACCTGCTGCAGCCGCCCGTCACTGCATTCAAAAAATCCCTGCTGATCCACGGGATATGTCGACTCGATTAACTGAATATTGCGGATGCGTACCGGCTTGGCCTGATTTCGCAAAGTGATGAACAGGTACCGCCCGGAGCGGCGCTTCAGCGAGACGAACCTGTTGACGCCCTGCTTCGTGATGTATCGCATACCGTTGAGGTTGTCGATGCGAGAGCCGACTGTATGCTTGATTGTCCCGTCCGGGTCGATGTGCTCGACGCCGTGGATGTCGATAATAACGCCCGCGTCGGCTACCAGATCGATTGTGTAATATCCGACACTCTGCTCGCCGAGGTCGTATTGCAGTTCAACGTCGCCTTGTTTGCCGGGTTTAATCACGGTAACGTCGCCGTTGTCATGAATAAGATTAGCCGGCCCGTCCACGCAGTCAGCCGCATCGCCAACTACCCGCCGATTCATGAATTGCCATGTAAAATCTTCCAGCAGCATTTTCCGCGAAGGCATGCAGCTCGCGACCCGGCCCAGGTGTTTCGTGAACGATTCGACGTTGGTAACGTCGCGGTGAATTTCCGCCACTCGTTTTTTATAGCTTTTAACCAGTTCCATTCGCTGCGGGTCGCCCTCGATGGTCCATGCTATGTCGTCGCCGGCATAGTCAGCCTCCGGGAAGCGGATAAAACACCATGGATTTTCATGCCCCGCGCAAAGCGGATTCTCCAACGTCATCTTCGGAGAATCGAAAAAGCGAATAGCGATTTCTTTCCCGTGGTCGAATATGGAATCCACTGTCGCCAGCAGCAAGTGTTTCCCGGCGGGGAGTTTCAGCCGGTCGTTTTTGCAACCGTACTTACCCGCCCGAACGTTCAGGCCGTCCGTCGTGATACACAGCGTTGCCGCCTTTTTCAGGTGAATCACGGTAGCCAGGCCGCAAGCCATCGAGACGTGTCGCTGGGCTTCGATCAGGCCCGGATGCAGCAAGCGGGTAGCGGGAACGCAAATTCCGAAACCGTCGTGGCTGACGGCGCTGGCTTCAGCGAATCGCCGGAACGGCAGCGGTTTTTTCGTCATCAGCGCGACTTTGCACGGATTGAGGTCTTTCCAAGGCCCCTTTTTCGCGTCGAAAAGTACCGCCGCCTTTGTGAAACGTCCGCGAGTTTCCAGGCGGGCGTCGTAAAGTTCCTGCGGCTCCATCTGGACGCTGACCTTGGGCGTGTTTTGAATCCAGCCCGTCGCCGGGGCGACCTCCCACGAGCCGTCGGTGGCGATGGTGCGTTTTGTTTTGCCGGCCTGGATGTCCAACTGCCCCAGCAGCCCCGCCTGGAGCGGGACGGAATGGAAATCGCCCACGCCAAAATATCGCGCGACGATGCGGATTTCGTTCTCGCCCTTGACCAGATATGAGGTTACGTCGATCCGGTCGTACTGAAAATGCTCCGGCCAGCTCCGGCCAGGCCCGTCGTTGACCCATTGGCCATTGATGAAAAGCCGGTATCGCCCATCGGTAGTAATGCTCATTACCGCCCGGCTCAACTCGCCCAGGCGAAACTGCTTACGCGCGATTATCGTTTGATTATATGCCCGGCAGTCGGCTCCCCGCTGCCATATCCATTTAGCTTTGAAATTCATAATACCTTCTCTTTCGATAATTATACTTTTCGCATTGACGATGCTTTAACTTCCGCCGACCTGTTCAGCATATTCCCGGAACAGCTTCAGGTAAAGTTGATAGTCATCGTACGAGACTCCCGGCGGGGTCTGGTGATCGCAACTGATGATAAGTCCTCCTTGTGACGCTGTGGGCAGGAGGCGTTCAAACTCGGCCCGCATGGCGGCTTCGCCCTTGTTCATCGTCATTTTGTCGAAACAGCCGATGAAACGCATCTTTGGATGCTGCCGGCGGATTTCGGCTACGTCCACACCCGCCTGCCGTTCGAGAGGGAGAATTCCCTCAATCCCCGCTTCCTCGAACCAATCGGCTGGTACGGTTATGTCACCGTCAGAGTCGATGATGGAAATAATCCTGTTTTCTTTGAGGCGGGGAATGACTTTGTCGTAATACGGTTTCATGAATTCATCGAAGAGCCCTTTCGAGAGCATCGGCCCGTGGTTGTAGCTCATGTCCTCTGCGAAACTCATGAAGTCCGGCGTGCAGATCGAGCAAAGCTCGTCTATGATCTTGAGATTCCAGTCCGTCAGGTCGGCATTTATGCGGTGCATGAGTTCCGCATTGTCGTAAAAGGCATAGAGATGCGGCTCGATACCGAACAGGGTGCGGGGGAACCAGAAAAAACCATCCAGGGAGAACCATAGTACCGCCTCTCCGCGGCGCTGAAGCTCAGCCCATGCGGACCATTTCTCCCGGTCGATTATATCTTTGGGAAACAGATGCGGGAGAATTTTTTCGTAGTCATCCATCGTGGAAATAATTCCGGCTCCGTGGCTCTGTGTTTTCGGACAGGATTCGGCGCAAGGATTAAACCAGTCCTGCATATAGAGGTCCAAGCCGAAATGCCGGCAGATATCATAGCGGT
>JAIORC010000020.1 GCA_021108335.1 Phycisphaerae bacterium | reverse complement strand
CGGGGGAGGATTTTTTCTTGCTCTACGGCCTCGCGGATTCCGCAGCCGGGTTCGTGGGTGTGCGTGCAGTCACGGAATTTGCACATGTGTACGTAATCTTCAAATTCCGGGAAATACCACGGCAATTCCGTCGGGCGGAGGTCTACGCCCAATTCCCGCACACCGGGAGTGTCCACGATCATTCCGCCGCAGGACAGGTCGTATATGCGGGACTGGCTGGTGGTGTGGCGGCCTCGATTGTCTTTGGAGCGGACGGTGCGGGTGGCGGCGTCGGCGGTGGGAATTATCGCGTTGATGAGCGTGCTCTTGCCCACGCCGGACGCGCCGGCTAGCACGCTGCGTTTGCCGGTGAGGGCATTGACGAATTCGTCCAGCCCCTCGCCGGACGCGGCTGAGCATCGCAGCACGGTAACGCCCTGGCCGGCGACGTCGGCGAGGATGTTCTCCATCGTTTCGTCGGGGGCTGCCAGGTCCAGTTTGTTCACCGCCAGCACCGGCTGAAGCTCTCCGCGCTCGGCAACGATGAGGAACCGGTCGATCAGCCCGCGGCGCATGGCTGGGGCTGCGGTGGCGGCGACTATCAGCAGCACGTCCATGTTGGCGGCGAGTACTTTTTGCGGCGGCTCTTCGGTATTATATGTGTCACGGCGTTTCTGGCTGCGTGGTTGCGGGCGGGCCAGCAGTGTCCGGCGGGGCCGGCGGGATAGTATCATGCCGTCCATGCGGTTGCGGTCGAGATGCACCTGCCCACTGGTGTGCTCCGGGCGGGTAAGTGCAACGGTTACGTCGTCGCCGACGGCTAGCGGGCTTGTGTGGGCGAAGCCCTCCGGCGGCCGAAACGTCTTGGCAATGCCGCAGTAAAGCTCCCCGCCATCAGTCCGCACGAAAATGCCGCGACGAAACACGCCCGAAACCATGCCCGTTACCTGCTGCATGTCCTTGAGTTCGTCCGCCTGGCCAACCGAGAAACTGCCGTCGCCGAGTTTAACCTCGCGAGGCGAAAACTTCTCCCGCGAGGCATGAGACTCTGCAGCACCCCGATCCTCTTCGAAGCGGTTCTGCCAGTCCTTGACGCGACGCCGTGATTTACCTTTGCCTTTTGCCATATATCGTTTGCCAGCCATGCATTATACGGCGTTTGCGACGGAATTTAAGATTATTCGCCGGGATTGCCGTCAACGGCGGCAAACATCGTGGCTGTCGCTTCGCTTCCCGCCACGGCACCCCGCACCCTATCACGACACCCGGTCGCCGCATGAAAATGCGCTTTCGCCCAAGAAATTTCCCCAGCCATGCCGATACAACAAAGTGCGGTGTATTTGTGCGCCCACAAGAATACTGGAGATAATTAATATGATTCAAACGGTAAAGATATTGCGGTTCGTGTCGCTTTGCGGCCTGGTGGTGGCGGCTGGTTTTCTGGCGGGATGCGATGCCAATGCGAATAAGGTCAATCTGGACAAATCGCCCGCCCCCAACTCGGACGACGACTTTACCCTTGGTATCGAGCAGCAGGACGCCAGCGGTGGTGTATGGAAAAAAGTCCGCATAACCAGCGGGCACAAGCTGAAGCTGGACAAACGGCCGTTTCGTATTGTGTTTTTCTTCAAGGACAAAAGCTCCATGTTGGTGCAGGCGTCGTTCAGCCCGAAGATTCTCCGGCAGGCGGCAGCGGGGAAGAATGTCAACGAGCTTTTCCGCCCCAATTCGGGTATCGCCGAGAAGAATCTGAACCCCAACAGCGAACTGTACGTCAGGGATGAGCCGGAATATCACAACTGGCTGTGTTTCGGCCCGAGGACGCACCGGTTCGACGCCGGCCCCGACGGCTATGTCGAAGCGGAGGGCGGCGTGCTCTGCCGGCGGACGGTGAAAAATCTCATCTGCGACGGCAAGGAGATTCCCATCGAAAAGTGCCCCCACGACGCGATTTACATGGTCTTCGTCAAGACCGCCCAAAGCGCCGGCAGCAATGAACGCATCGAAAAACAACGCGACTGGCTGAAACTGGAATTCGTCAAGTAATACCCATGCGGTCGCGTAGGTTATACAGCAAGCTGCATAACCTACGCGATACATGCTTTATACGCCGGTATTATTTTTCAGGCTGCATGGGGGCATCGCCCTGCGGATTTTGCTTGAGGTGTTCGATTATCGCGACGAAATTCGTCTGCAATTGGTGCAATGTCTGCTCCAGTAACTTCGTTTCTTCGTCCGTGAGGTTCCCCTTGGTTTTTTCTTCCAGGACGCCAAGAGTGTCGATATGGAGCTTCGCCAGTTCCAGGTCCACGTATCGCTTTTTGGTTTCCGGGTCTTCCATGCCGCCAAGGGCCATGATTGCCTGCATGGTAATCTGGTTGACCAACACCTGGAAGCTGGCTGGCGGAATATTGCGAGGCTGGTCGGCCCCAGCGGCATCGTCGCCGGAGGCGGGGGTTTGAGGCTTTTCCTCAGCCGCTGCCTCAGCCTCGGCGACAAGCTTTTCCTTCTCCGCCTGGGCCTGGGTTTTCCAATCGTCATCCACGATGATTTTCGATTTTTCTTCGTTATTCTGCGTCATGTTTTCATTTCCTTTTCAAGGCAACAATGGGTTGTCGGTTACGATTTCGGTTGTTTCTTCGCTGCGGCGACCAGGCCCACGAACATCGGCTGGGGCCGTAGCGGGCGGCTGGTGAGTTCCGGGTGGAACTGGGCCGCTACAAAATACGGGTGCGTTCCGTGGGGCAGTTCGAGAATCTGCATAATCGGGTGTACCGGATGCCGGCCTGAGAAAATCAGCCCCTCGGCTTCCAGTTGCTCGATATATCGCGGGTCCACCTCGTAGCGGTGGCGGAATCGCTGGCGGATATGCTCCGCCCCGCCAAACAAGTCAGCGGCGATTGTATCCGGCGTGATGGTAACCTCCTGCCCGCCGAGCCGCATGTTGCCGCCAAGGCCTTCTATTTTCTTCTGTTCGGGCAGGATGCTGATAACCGGATCGGTGCAATCCGGGGTGATTTCGGTGCTGCCGGCCTCGGCCAACCCGCAGACGTTGCGGGCGAATTCGACGACAGCCATCTGAAAACCCAGACAGATGCCCAGGTACGGCAGATAATTTTCGCGGGCGTACTTGATGCACGCGATTTTGCCCTCGGTACCGCGAACGCCGAACCCGCCTGGCACGATAATGCCGTCCACGCCGGCAAGTGCTTCGGCGACGTTGGCGTCCGTTATCTCGGTCGTCTCGATCCAGCGGATATCGACCTTGACGTCGTTAGTTACCCCGGCGTGCTCCAATGCCTTTATTATGCTGGCGTAGCTGTCTCGCAAGGTAACGTATTTGCCGGTAATGCCGATAGTTACCGTCCGGTCGGCCTTGCCGATTTTTTTCGCGAACTCTTCCCACTGGGCGGCATTTTTCATCTCGACGGCAGAATTGACCCGCCCGCCAAGCCCCAGCATCTGGATGATCTCGCTATCCAGGCCGGCCTGTCGCATCTTGCCCGGCAGCAGGTAAATGCTCGGCAAATCGTGCATCGAAAACACGCGGGTTACCGGCACATTGGTATAGATGGAGATTTTCTGGCGTACTTTCTCGCCGACTTCCTTCTCCGCCCGGCAGGCGATCAGGTGTGGGTGAATGCCGTACTCCATCAGCCGCTTGATGCCCAACTGGGCAGCTTTGGACTTCTGCTCGCCTAAAGCCGGCGGGTCGAGAATGTACGTCAACGCGGCGAAAAGCACCTGCCCCTCGCCCTCCTCGTAGGAAAGCTCACGCAGGGCTTCGATGTAAAATGAATTTTCGATGTCGCCGACCGTTCCGCCGACCTCGACGAAAACCACGTCCGCGTCGGTCTGGACAGCCAGCTCGCGAAGGCGATACTTCACCTCGCCGGTTACGTGGGGAATCATCTGCACGTCCCGCCCGAGATAGCCGCCGGCACGCTCCTTGTTGAGAATCGTGGAGTAAATCTGACCGCTCGTGGTGAAATTGTGCCGGCTGAGGTCCTGGTCGAGCATCCGCTCGTAAGTGCCAAGATCCATGTCCGTCTCCATGCCGTCGTCCAGCACAAATACCTCGCCGTGACGGAATGGATTCAGCGTGCCCGAATCTATATTGAGATAGCCTTCGAGCTTGATGGGGCTGACCCGCAAACCCTTGTCCTTCAGGAGCTTCGCCAGCGATGAAGAAAATATACCCTTGCCCAAGCCGCTCATGACCGTACCAAAGACCGCAATATATTTGGTCTTGCCAGTCTTATAGCCGTCGGGAAATGGGGTGTAAAACTCCGTCTCGTTGGAGGTGTCCCTGACCGATTTCAGCAAATCCGTTGCATCGTTCATGGGGACGGAGTTTAACAGCCAGCCCCGCAACTCGCAAGTACGCATCGGAGAATTTTTTAAATGGTGGGTGGTATAGCTTGCTTGCAAGCCATGTAGTATAGCGGATTGGGTGGCATGGCGACACCGCAGGGGTCGCCATGAGGAATGGCAAAAACGCATGCCAGCACCGTTTTCGCGGCGGCCTGGGAAGGCCGCCGCGCGACGTTTAATGATTTGGGTGGCATGGTTTGCTTGCAAGCCATGTGTTTTTCGTTCTGTATGGGTAGGAGTACCTATTCCAAGCGTGGTGGCCTTCCCAGGCCACCACGGCACAGGTTACAAACCTGTGCCACCAACAACCGCCGCGCGAAATTCGAGATTACGCCAGAAAAAAACGTCGTTCCGCCCTACTGCGGGTAACTGTTGATAACTTTCGGACGTTGATGACAAAACCTCGCAAGTCCGGCGACACAAAGCATTTAGAACAGCGGGGCTGAATCAGGTTTGGTGCGATTCAGGGCGAGGACTGATTTTGCGGCATTTATCCGGCGAATCATTGTTGACTTTCCGCGCAGCAGAAAGTAGCTTTCTGGTCTCGTATTGTTACATCGGCCAGGTGATAACTAGTTCTTGAGAAAAAGAATAGCCCCGGCAATTCGCCGGTACGCTGCGAAAGGTTAATGTTGTGAATCGGAATCGAAATTTATGGCCCATTATGGGTCTTGCTATCGTTACGTGTCTGTCGCTCTGCACTCTCCAGGCGCAGCCTCTGAATAAGACAGTTGTCAAGGTTCTTGTCAAAGGCAATGAGCGTCTCAGCGTCAACGCCGTTCTGAGTTACGTCAAGACCCGCGTCGGCTCGACCTACGAAGAACAGGTAGTCAAAGCCGACCGCGACCGCCTGATGACGAGCGGCCGATTCGAATCCGTCGTCGCCAAGCGGAAATACACGCCCAACGGCGTTGTCGTTACCTTCGTAGTAACCGAGCGACCCGTAATCGCCCGCCTGGCGATTCTCGGCGGCAAGAAGTTCTCCGAAGACGACCTGATGGCAGCCCTGGCCCTCGCCCAGGGCGACCCCCTGAACAGAGCCTCCATCGAAGCGGGCAAGCAAGCCATCCTCACCAAATACCACGGCGAGGGCTATCACTTCGCGAAGGTTACCGTCGACCCCGAAGCACTGGCCAAACGCGAGGTTATCTACCGCATCGTGGAAGGCCCGCGAACAATTATCAAAAAAGTCATCTTCGACGGGAATCACTACTTCAACAAGCTCTCCCTGATGATGAAAACCTCCACCAAGGCGAAGTTCTGGCCTTTCATCAAGGGCGAACTGAACACGGAAAAAATCCAGCGGGATGTAACCCTCATCCGCAACACCTACGTTGCCGAGGGTTTCCTCGACGCCGAAGTAGGCCGGGAGTTCGACTTCTCCGACGACAAGACCAAGGTAAAAGTCCGCTTCATCATCAAGGAAGGCCCGCGATATCGTATCAACAACGTCATCTTCAAGGGCAACACGGTTTTCGCCACTGACGAGCTGGTCAATCGGCTGAACCTCAAGCAGGGAACCTTTTTCACCCAGGAAGTTCTCCGCCGCGACGTAAAGGTGTTGGAACACGCCTACGGCGAGATCGGCTACATCGAGGCGGTCATCCGGGCAGAGAAGCGTTTCGTCACCCCCAACGCCCCCGTGCCCGCCTGGGCCAGAGACGTTGACGGCGGCAAGCCCGCGCTGATCAACATGGTGTTCACCATCACCGAGCATGACCAGTACCGCATCGGGGCAATCCGCATCATCGGCAACTCCATCACGCAGGAGCGGGTCATCCGGCGGGAATGCCGCTTCTTCCCCGAGCAGTTGCTCAACACCGTCGCCGTCGAAGGCTCGAAAAACCGCCTCAAACAGCTTCGCCTGTTCGAAAACATTACCATTACGCCCATCGGCACGAAGAAAAATAACATCAAGGACGTTGTCATCGAGGTAAAAGAAGGCCGAACGGCTGAGTTCCTCGTCGGCGTGGGCGTCAGCAGTAACTCCGGGCTGATGGGTACGGTCTCGTTCACCCAGCGGAACTTCGACATCCTGGCCTTCCCGAAAAGTTTCAAGCACTTCCTCAAGCCCCAGACGTTCAAGGGTGCCGGCCAGACGTTGAGTGTTTCCGCCGAACCGGGCACGGAAATGATGCGATTCTCGATCAACTGGTTCACCCCGTACATTTTCGATCAGCCGTATTCGGTCGGTGCCAAGACGTACCTGTTTACTCGCGGCTATACGCATTACGACGAAACCCGCCTGGGTGCCCAGATGAGCCTCGGCCATCGGTTCAAGAACCGTTGGTACGGCGAACTGGCGACCCGGTTCGAGAACATCCAGATCGACGTGAATGAAGACCGCGCCGCCCAGGAAATCATCGACGACGGCGGCATGCATAACCTGATAGGCCTGCGTGGTTCGTTAATCCGCGACCGCACGGACAGCCGTTGGCTGCCGTCCACCGGCGACCGGTTCCAGTTCTCTTACGAGCAGGTGGTCGGCACGGACACGTTCGGCAA
>JAIORC010000145.1 GCA_021108335.1 Phycisphaerae bacterium | reverse complement strand
GTGTCCATGGAAATGCCCATTCTCGCCGTTGCCTCGCTAATCCCAGCGAGCATGTAGTAGGCGGCTGAACTGGTATTCTGGACGGTTTCCTGGGACCAACAGACGCCCACACCGAAAGTAATAAGTTTTTCCGAATCCGCTCCGTCATGCCTCCCGTTGCTGGAATATCCCAAAGGACGGTATCCAAGCTCGGAAGCCAGCGAGATTACCCTTTTACGGGTTTCCGGGTGGATATCGGGATGGCCCCGCAAAGAACGCGAAACCGTCCCAATTGACAGGTCAAGTTGCCTGGCGATATCTTTCTGTTTTACGGCCATACCGAAAATGTATCATAATTTGCGCAAAAAGCAAGATAATTCGCGCAAAAAATGCAAATATTTTAAAATTAATGTTTCATAATGGAGTGTTGCCTTCTATTTATCGAAATCTTCGTTACTCCAAACAACTCTATTTTTTTTTGTAAGTCTCTGGCAACAAAAAAGATAAGGGGCGCATATCATCATGCGGCTCAGTCAGAACAACCGGGGACATTCAAGCGGAGTGGTACAGCCGGCCTGCAAAAAAATACGCTGAACACCAGATTCGCAATCGTTTTGGCAGGGACAGGGAGAATGTGGACGTTTATGAACGAACAACAGGTTGCCGGCTTCGATTTCGATGGCGGACTTTTGTTCATGAGCTCACACTTGGTGCTCTCAAGACTTCGTCGGCTCATCTTCTGGCTCGACCTGCGAAGGCGTTGGCCCGAAGAAACGCAGGATGCTCGCACCAAAATCCCCGCCGACTTTGAGCCAGTCAACGAAGAACCCCAACGTGCCCTCCGCCAGATCGGCCAGGGGCGCCTTGTGGATAAGCTTGTTTGGCGGGTCGGACCAGTGGCCTTGCACCTGCAGCCTCGTGATTCGCTTCGCCAGATTCCGGCCGGGCGTGAGCAAACCGATTTTGATGTCGTTCAGTTTTCCCCCAACAACGTAAAAATCGAGTTGCCCGGTTTCCAGGTTTATGTTGCCTCCAGGCTCAACATCCATGGCGGACGCGCGATTGGCCAGACGTGCCTTGTTGATTGTCAGCATCGGATAATCAATGTTGAACGCGATGGCGAAGTCGCTGGTGCTCCGCACGGAGTCGGGTCGTACGTTCATCATGTGAAACATGTTGAAGAATATGGGGTTTACCTCGAAATCGACGTTCTCCGCCACGGCGAGGGAGTTCAAATGGAATCCCGCCATGGAGAAGCCTGTAGCGCTGATAGCCACGCCCCCGGAGATAAGGCCTTTTTCCATTTTGCTCTTGGGGTTGATCGCGCGGAACAGTTTGCCCGCGCTCACCGATTCGATGTCCAGCAGGATATCGTAGGTGAAAGGATAGAGATTGAATTCCGCATTTCCCTTTACGTTGCCTTCACAGGAGCGGAAAGACAAATTCGGGACATTAGCACTACCGTTGCCCACCGTGAACTTCGGGACGCGGATATCACGCAATTCCAACAGCCCCGGCAGCGGCAGCACGAGACGGTCCAATTGGGCCTGTCCCTGGAATACTTCCAACGGCAGCCTGCCGGCTTTCGTCGGGATAACAATCGTGCCGTTGAAGTTCGCCCAGCCTTCAATCAATGTCTTATTGAGTATCTTCTCCCAGAAAGGACCGTATTTCTCTCGCTTGGGAAATCGCACCCTTGCGTCGCTGACACGGACGATGATATTGTTGTCTTCGCCTTCGTAGGCAAGCGGCACTTTGCCCAGGGAGGCAGTAAATACGGGTGTGGTCAGGTTGGCGTATAGAACCTGGGCCTCCCGGCCGAAAAACCGGATGCCGATGTCCGCGTCCGAATTGATCTGGTTTGGCCCGGACTTACACACCAGGTCGTTAACGTTGAGCGTGCCGTGCAGGTTCAGGCTGCCGAGGTCGTTCAATCGGCCGTGGATGTTCAAGTTCGCCGCCAGGATACCTTTCGCATCATCCACAGGAGCCTCGAACACGTCCAGAATCGCCTTCGCTTCCGCCCGCCCCAGCGTGTGCGTTATGGCGAACATCAGGTTAGCCTCAAGGGTTTTCGGATGAACAGACCCTTGCAGGCTCATCCAGTCTCGACTTTCCCTGGAAAACCGGCTGATACGGAAATCTGGTGCCGCTTGACCGGCCAGCCACTGGGTCTGTATATCGAAATTATCCCACACCCATTTATCTCCGTCGTTGTCCAATAACATAAAAGTGGCATTGCGGATATGAATGTCGGGGTAGGTTGCGGGCCCCATCGCAGAGCTGTTTGTGGTTGTGGGGATTCGTATCGGCCACTCACATTTCCCATCCTGGAAATGTGCGGTTACCACGAGTCGGTCCAGTACCACTTCCGCGATAGTAAAATCAAACGTCAATATCCCGGCCACGCGGGCTTCCAGCGAACCAAGACTCACCCAGCATCGGCCTTTTTCGTCGCACAGCCTCACGCCGCGCAGCCGACTTGGCGACAGAAAATTGACCTCGACTTCCTCGATCTCGACGGAGCCGTTCCAGTAGAGTTTCAGTTCCTTGCGTACCTCCTGCTCGACGACGTATGGGATCAGCGCATATTTACCAATAAGCCCGATCACTGCGATGAGGACCAGCACCAAAACCATACGGCGGATGGCTGGGCTGATTCGCTGCCTCAGTCGTTCGAAGATATTTGGTAAGGAACCTTTCATTATCTGGCTTAAAGTATTATGCTTGCGGGCAGCGATTGCAAGGACGAGTTTTTTATTGAATCTGGATAACTCAAGAGTACACCATTAGTTGCGTGCGATTGTCGGGAAAGGCGGTAGCAATTCGTGAAGACACGGTTCCTTTTCAGTACGTGGCCTGTTTTGATGGTTGCGATCCTCGGTTGCAGCCAGCCCCCTGATCCCTGGAAGATCGATCCGGCGACGATGGTCGCGCTGAATGGCGTGGGCAATACGCTGACGGTCTTCCTGGATGGGCACCAGACCCGAAAGATGAAGGGGTCTACTCCGCAGACATGGACCGCTGGGCAGATCAGCGGGACGCCCACAATCCTCTTCCAGATTGCCCGGTCGACGTTCGAATTGCCGCTCAGACGCGTGAACATCACGATCAATCCCGTCATCGAAGGCGAAGTTGACGAGATGGCTATTTATCGACCGACGGCTCGTCTCAGCCAGCCGGGTCAGAAAGTCCGGCTGAAGGGCTTTGATTACATCGACCCAAACGAACATCGGAAGGTTACCCAACTGCCGCCAGGACGGTATCGTTTTTCTATTTGCGTCATCGGCCAACGGAATCATGACCGGCAGGTTATCTTCGTGACTGTCGAATAGATTGTGGTGTGTCTTCCATCGGAACAGCAAATTGCTTCCATCGCACTGCGGCCCAGTGGCTTCATGCTGGTATTCGATCACGTCCTGCTGCCGGTGGCTCCGGCGGATGTTTGGAATTCATTTCAATCGCAACTCATCCAACCACAATCACAAGGGCATGTTCCACACTTGCGTACAGCCAAGCTATTATCTCCTTGCGACGGGAGGGTTTGATTATCGGAGCGTAAGCCGCTTCGGTCTCATCCCGCAAAGCTTGCATATCTTCGAGAATCTTTTGGCCATGGCCATTGTCGGGCGTCTGAACTTTTGCCTTTTGCAACAGGAAGATAGATGCCTCGGCGCGGTTGACCAGATTGCGTCCAGCCAGCAGCCACCAGTCGAGAATATCCTGTCCCTTCGAGGCCTTGCCGGCAAAGACGTCAAAAAGCGATAATGCCTGCCGATATTCAGCCAGTCGGGCCTCGCAATTGGACAGCTCATCTTCCAATTGTCCGCCCTCCAGGATTTTCGCGATTTCCTTTTCCGCATGGTCGAGAGGCACTGAAAATGCTTCTTTCGTGAATGACAGTGATTGCGTATGGGTGAAAAGACAACTCTTGGAAAGTAACCCACACGCCTCCCAGAAGGCTTCATCCTTTTCCACGCCGAAGCGGTCTTTGAGGAACTTCCGCTGGTATTTTTCGATAGGCTCTGTTGGGCGATCGGCTATAAAGCCCGGCATGTCGATGCAGGCAAGCTGTAATTCCCACGGGAAAAGATGGACGGTCCAGCTCGTGAGCACCGCACCATTGAGATGCGGCTGAATGCCCTTGTGGGTCGAATCGAAGGTATTGGCCATGTGGTAATAGTTTCGCGGGGAAAATACATTATCGCGATAAGAACTGGAAGACGGGCAGGTAACGACGCGGAAACCTTCGGCGGCCAGGAAATCGGCGGTGTAGAACGTTTTCGGTTCCCGGCCCGGCTCGTCCCCGTGCGGGAAGAGATGCTTGCCGAATCTCTCCAGAGTTTCGGGGGGAAGTTCGTCTTTCGAGCACAGCCGCTGTTTGCCGCCCCAGACATACACTTTTCCATTTCCGTGGTAAATATCGTACATCCAGTCGAACAGCATGATGTTACGCGACAACAGGTGCAATGCTTCATTGTGATGCAACACCATGTCGGCCCAGATAATCGGCGTGATATTCTTCGCAATCAACGGCTCGCACACTTCGTTTACATGATCGATAAACAAGTGCGAGAGCGAATGCTCTTTTGCATAAGCCTGACAGGCCGGGCAGGAGCCGAGCGACCATGCCTCGTCCGCGCCGATGTGAAAATATCGCACATCTCCGAAGAGTTCGAGATATTCCTCGACCCACTTATGAAGAAACGGCATCAACTCCGGCTTCCGGGGGCAGTACTGGTCGATTTTCCCATCGTTTTCCGCGAGATACTGGTACTTATCGTGCTTGAGCACATACTCGCAATGGCCGATGGTTTGAAGAAGCGGGATCGGCTCCAGTCCCAGTTCACGACTGAGTGCCAGCAGAGAGTTGAATTCCTCTTTTGAAAAGGCGTCGGGGGAAACGCACTCCGGGCAGGTCTCCCAGGCGATGTTGTTCTCCACCTCCCAGATTATGGTGTCGTAACCCAGCCGCGAAAGGTCCCTGAGCCACTTCTCAAGGTACGGCCGGGTGAACTGGGCGATGTTCATGTCAATATGAAAAGCTATCATGTATATGTAGCTCCTGTGTGGTGATAGATATCAACCTTAGGGTATAATAACGCTTTTACTTTAGGATTCCAGATGCATATCCCTATTCGATTCCGTATCCAGCCAAACGTTGGCGGCAAGTAGCTTCGTCCTTTTTGGAAATTGATGTCGCATAGCTTTGGACGCCGCGGCTGGTTCCTATTTGCTGGATAACCGTATCGAGAATATCCATATCACCTACGGCGACCTGCATTCTTTTGCCGGCGGCGTGGATTTTCTGATACACATCCGGCCATTTGTCATAGGTCTTGCTACCCTCGCCGGGAATCCACTGTACACCGTCGAGCTTCTCGATTGTCAGTAGAGAATCCAGGCTCGCGAGTTGCCCCGGCCCATCCAGGTGATAGAAGGCATTGGTGAGTTTCCGGCAGGTTGCTTCCAGTTCCGGCTTGACGAACTCGTCGAACATATCCGGGCCGAGCATGTAGTTAAAATCGCACTGCTGCATGTAGTACGGCTGTTCGCTGTAAATGCCGGCCCAGGCCGAGTATCCCGGATTGACTGGCTGAAGGATTTCGTTCAATTCGCCGAAAAACCGATGCCACAAATCGTGTGCTTCCCACGTGAGACGTTTGACCTCGTCCGGTTCGTCGTAGAGGTCCAGCAGGAGTTTTTCACTGGGGCGAAACGTCGCGAGTACATCCAGGTTCCCGCCGAGGTCGGTCATGCCCATCAGCACCTGCCCGCCCCAACGTTTGATGCCCGCAATATAGATATCCCTGATTCGGTTCAGCCAGACGTTGTCAGGATCATATTCGAAATGGATGTCGCGGATTGGAAGTTCTTCAGTCGGATGAAACCAGACCGTATCGTTTCCGGTTTCGAGTTTTGCGCCCATAAACGCCGCCATGACGCCAGGCCCGAAATTCGGCCAGACGGACGGGTAAGCGTCGCCGAGATATTCGCAGCAGGAAAGATTATAATCCCATCGGTCGATGATATCCTCTGCCGAAACAGACAAGTCATAGAACGCCGCAAACGGTTGATCGGGCAGTTTTGGCTCCGTCCGTCCGGGGGCCCGTCCGCCCATCACAACCGGTATAATCGGGCGGTCCAACTCGCCGGCCCAGAACAAACGATAAGTTTCCTTAAGCTTCTTCCAACGCTCTGGCCCAAAATCAATACTCATGGCAAAATCCTCTTACTATTACGAATTCGATTATTGTAACACGATTCGCCTTTATGGCGATTTCGCATTGAAAGTCAAATAATTTGCCATTACCGTTTCTGCTTGTTCAACGTCAGCTAAAATGGGAGTGAATGCTAAAGTATGGTTTTGGGTCAAATCGGCGTAGCGGAGCGGAACCGATTTGACCCAAAACACGCTGGATTTTCCTAGGGTAAGTATCCCGGTTTTTCTGTTTTTCATCGCAGATGAGGTTTTCGGCAGGCACAGGAGTAACGATCTTGAACCGAGCGTCGGCGGGGGAAAGTATCTCGGCTAAGAGAGTCTTACCGTCTTTCGTAAGCGTAGCCTTTTTGCCGTCAGTCTTGCCCTCTTGAAGACGACCACCGCACGCAACCTTGGTAACTTGCCGACGGCACGAGTCCTTCGGTGACAGCTCACTTGCTTTTTACGGGGAATCGGATTTCCCTCATTGGCTTGAGGCTGGAGGGCGGTTTTGTTTGCATCAATTGACCTGCCGGCTTGACGATAATATCCTCGCCTTCGACAGATACAGCGTCTTTGCCATAAACGAACCCGTTGGGGAGATGGCCGAAGGCGGCTCGGTCCTTTTCCGGCGTTGCCGAGAATGACAACATATAGGACCAGCAGATTTTATCGCCCGGTT
>JAIORC010000094.1 GCA_021108335.1 Phycisphaerae bacterium | reverse complement strand
CCAAGACCGAGTACCGGCACAGGGCAACTGCCGGTAACAGCCTGGAAATTACAGGTATTGAACGTCTTTATGGCGTCCGCGCCCAGCTCGGCTACCACCCGACTGCCGATAAGTACGTCCTCGTGCAACTGCTCCGGGGTCATGTTGTCGTGGCCGGTTGGGAAATACTCGCCGATAACCGGAATGCCCAACCGATGGCAGGCATTGGTCAGCCTGGAGAATACCTCGACGTTCTCGGCGTCTTGCCGCTCATCGCCGGTCTGAAGCGTCAGGGACACCAACGCTATGTCCATGCCTTCGCGGAACGCGTCTTCCGGCTCGTAGCTGTAAACGCTCTTGGCTGCACGGTAATTGAACTTGAAACAATAAACCGTGTTCCAGTTCAGCCGCGTAACGGCAAGTGGCTTTTTAGAACCCGCGAAAATACCATGACAATGCCGCATCATGCCCGGCGACAACAGCACGGCATCCACAACTGGATTAACCTTCTCCGCCGTTGCGGGCAGGTCTTCCATAGCCGGAATCGGCCCGTCAAACAAACCGTGATCAAATGCGATAATTACCGTCTTGCCGTCGCCCATCAACCTTTTTAATCTGATTTCACGTCCATCCAAAGTCGTTCTCCTTATTTATACGAGAGTTATCTTCACGCCTTGTGCCCGCAGCTTTTTCACCACTGCGGCGGTTGCTTTTTTATCCGTAATAATTTCATCTATATCGTTTATCAGTACATACCTTGTCAGGCCGGCGTGGCCCAGTTTTGAACTGTCCGCCACGACTATCACCTCACGGGCATTGGCAGCCATCTTCTCCGAGATGCGGGCCGTTTCCTGATCGCCGGAAAAACTGCCACGGTCCGGATCTATTCCGTCGCTGCCCAGAAAAGCGACATCCGCAGTGAGCTTGTCCAACATTATCTCGCTGTAAGGACCGACAAGATCGGGATTGCCCCGTCGCACCCGGCCACCTAAAAGATAAAGCTCGATATTTCCGTGTCCCCATAATTCGCTGGCGATTACCAGGCTACCGGTGATAACGCCGCAACGAATGTCTCTATACGCCAAAGCCCTGGCAACTTCCAGAGTCGTCGTCCCGGTATCAAAATAAACGGTTTGCCCCTCGCAGATTCTCTTTGCAGCAACCAGGCCTACTCGTTGCTTTTCGGCAAGGCTTGTCCGATGACGCTCGTCAAAGGCAAACTCGAAGGTAATCCGCTGAGCCACCATCGCGCCACCATAACAGGGGACAGCCACTCCCGTTTTTTGAAGTTCCTTCAAGTCACGGCGGATGGTCATCTCGCTGACCTGGAAACGGCGGGCAAGCTCCACCGTCGACACGTTCTTTTGCGCCGACAATATCTTTACCAGCTCTTCCCGTCGTCGTTTACCTTGTGCTGAACTTCTTGCCATAATGTTGTATTGTGCTAGATTCTAACATAATAGTCAACAGTTTTTTTGGAGGGTGTCGTCCCCGCTGAATATCCGATAGTTTGATGCGTTTGGCCGGAATACTCGAAGTGTCGCTGTACGACAACTTCAATCCAGCCGAGGGCGACACATTCGACATCCTGGATTGGGACACTCCGAGCGGCGACGACGGAATGACAAGGAAAAATAGTGGTGGGCCGAACTTGACACCTCGGACTTTCCGGGGTAGATGTACGACTGAGCTACGATTTTACTCCGCCTTTTATCCGGTTTCGCAAAGAGTCCGATCCTGTCCATTCGCGTGAGGCTTTGGAGCCGGCGACGCCGGCGTTGGCGTAAACTCAGGTGCGGTTGCACGCACTGAGGCCCTTCCGGGGCTATTGAAGCCGGTCAATTTGAGTATAAGGAATCTCTAAAAGTCCAAATGATGACCACTCGCCGAAAAATATTGCTCGGGGCCATCGGTGCCCTGGGCGGCGCGATAGCGATGTATTGCTTTATGGCAACCCGCGAGAAGCGGGCTGCCCGCACGGCTGGGCCTATGCCGCAAGCGGTGTACGTCTGGCAGCGGGCGTGGACGCCGGCGGTGCGACAGGCTGTCCGCGACGACGGCTGTGCGTTCTCGGAAATCATCGCCCTCGGCGCCGAGGTGCGGTTCCACCAACATCGCCCGGTGGTAACCAACGTCGCGATAGACTTCGACGCTTTGCGTGCGTCCGGCAGGCCCGTGGGTCTGGCGCTGCGGATAGGGGCATACAGCGGACCGTTCCACGCCGATGCGGATGCGACGAAATTTATCGTCCAACAAGCCGGGCAACTCGTTCGTCGCGGACAGGCGGCGGGCATCGAGCCGGTGGAGTTGCAAGTCGACTTCGATTGCCCCACGTCGAAGCTCTCCGGCTATCGCGAATGGGTGCGGGCGATTCAGCGCGAGCTGGCGGGGCTTGGCACGCCGGCTGTGCCGGTAACCATTACCGCCCTGCCGACCTGGCTGGATACCCCGGCGATGGCGGACCTGATCGTCGCAGCCGACGGATACGTACTGCAGGTTCATTCGTTCGAGCGGCCGCGAGCCGGCAAAAAACCGACACTCTGCGACCCGGGCCAAGCCCGCCGGGCAGTCGAGCGGGCGGGACTACTGGGCAAACCGTTTCGCGTGGCCCTGCCGACCTATGGCTACGTGGTCGCCTTCAGCAGCGAGGGGCGTTTCCTCGGCCTGCATGCCGAGGGGCCAAGCCCAAATTGGCCGGCAACCGCCAACAGGCAAACCGTCAGCGCCGACCCGGCGGAGCTGGCTGAACTCGTCAGCCACTGGACAAAAGACCGCCCGGCAATGATGACGGGGCTGATCTGGTATCGCCTGCCGGTTGCGACAGATTGCCTCAACTGGCCAATGGTAACGCTGGCGGAAGTGATAGCCGGACGAACGCCACGGGCGAAACTCCGGGCACGCGTCCGCTGTGACGGAACAGGCCTGGCGGACATCGAGCTGCACAACATCGGCCAGGCCGACGCCTCCGGGGCAAAAACCGTCCGCGTACACTGGAGCCACAAGGCAAAACTGCTGGCTGCCGACGCACTGAACAATTTTACACATCACCACACCGGCGAAAATGAAGTACAATTCCGTTTCAGCCCCCCTGCCGGGCAGGCAATGCAAATTCGCCCCGGCCAAACTGTCCCGGTCGGCTGGCTGCGGCTGGACAAACACGCGGAGGTAACTGCACATGTTTTACAGACGAAGGATTGAGTTTGCCGCCCGGCTGATACTGCTGCTGACTGTGGCGGCTGCAACCGCCCGGCCCGCCGACGCCTGCGGCCCGAACTTCCCCGATACGATCCTGGATAACATCGATTCAAAAATCCTGTGGATGCCCGTGGGCAACTTGTACCAGCAACTCGCGGAAATCAAGATTCCGGCCCCGCCGAACTGCAAGGCAAACAATCCAAGGCATAGATTTGGGCATCACAAGCAGACCGCCAAGGCGGAACAGACCGACCTGCAGCAGCGGTTCCGCGAGTCGTTTCTCTCGGCCAAGCAAAAGAAAGAAGTTTGCCGGCAAGTCGCCGCCGTCCGCACACGAATCAGGAAACATGCGAAGAATGTCAAGACCTGGCGACAAAATAACAGGAAACTGCCGGCAGAACAGAAATTGCGGCGACCCGACTTCGGGCTGGTGGAACTCCCCGAAGAACTGCCGCAGGAGTTCATCCTGTACCTGAAGGGGGCGATTGCCTATCACTCCGGCGACATTCAAGCGGCCCGCAAACACTGGACGAAGTTGCTGGCCCTGCCGACATTTCTGCGGCAATATCGTTCGACGTGGGCGGCGTTCATGCTCGGCGAAAGTTACATGAAAACCGACCCAGCCAAGGCAGTACGCTACTTCAGACAAACGCGGAAGCTCGCGGCGGCGAAGTTTTACGACAGTCTGGGGCTGGCTGCAGCGAGTTTGGGAGAGGAGGCGGCCATCGAGTTGGAGAAGAAAGATTATCCCAAAGCCGTGCGGCTGTACCTTCAACAGATGGCCACCGGCGACAAGACTGCCGGCGATTCGCTGCGACTCGTCGCCAATGAGTTGTTTTTCCGCGAGAAGCAGGAAGTGCTGACCAAAGCCGTCGCCGACCCGGTTGTCTTGCAGGTGTTGCTGGCGTCGGTTGCTTCCTATGGCGGGCCACGCGTAAATCACTGGAGCCATACAGCCCTGCGAAAAAGTGTCGCGAAGTTGCTTGTGGCCATCGAGAAAAACGGGGCCAACGCCGTCCCGCACGCAGACAAGCTGGCCTGGGCAGCATACAAGGCCGGGAAAATGGACGTCGCCGACCGCTGGCTGAAACGGGCCGACGCGAAAAGCCCCATCGCCCAGTGGGTGCAGTCCAAGCTGTTGCTGCGGGCGGGGAAGATCGACCAGGCGGCTACGGTGCTGGCCGGGCTGGTCAAGACGTTCCCGAAAGAGGAGGCCTGGCGGGGTGTGCCCGGCACTGGTGTGAGGCGTTACGTAAAACCGGCGACACGGATTGCCGGCGAGTTGGCAGCCCTCCGGCTGCGACGCGGAAAGTACGTCGAATCGCTGGACCTGCTGTTGCGTAACGGCTGGTGGACGGATGCCGCCTACGTAGCCGAGCAGGTAATGACGCCGGAAGAATTGCTGAAATACGCCAGGGAGAAATGGTCCGCAAAAAAGTGGCCGAACAAACAAATCGAGCGGCGTGCAAAGCAATTCCGTTACCTCGTGGCGCGTCGCCTGGGGCGTTTGGGCAGATGGAAGGAAGCCAGGGAGTTTTACCCGGCGATAACTCTCAAACGAACGGACGCCTACAACCAGGCCGTCCGCAAGGGCAACGATCCGAAGCTCAGCAAAACCGAACGGGCGAAACAGTTCATGGTGGCGGCCAGGTTGGCACGGTGGTACGGCATGAGTATGATGGGTACGGAGCTGTGGCCGGATTTCAGCCTTTACGGCGGATCGTACGCTTACAGCGGATCGTACAGTCACTGCCATCAGAACGGCCCGCCGCACACCTACAGCAAAACCGCCCTGCTGCCGAAGAGCAAAGCCGAGATTCAGCGGGTCAAGCAACATGCCGCCAAACCGCCCAAGCGTTTTCACTATCGTTACATCGCTGCCGAGTACGCCTGGGCTGCGGCAAAGCTGATGCCCGATAACTCGAAGGAAACCGCACAAGTGCTATGGGAAGCCGGCCGATGGCTTTCACATCACGACAAGAAATTCGCCGACCGGTTCTATAAGGCCCTGGTCAAACGCTGCGGAAACACACCGCTGGGAAAAGAGGCAGACAAGCTACGCTGGTTCCCCAAGAAGCTGCCGGCGAAGTAGGAACATCCAATACACCTTGCGATCAGGGCCTGTTGCATGTGCAGGGAGACTGGCAAGTGGAACCGATCAATTTCAGTTTCACGCGTTAGCTGGAAAACTGCCGGGAAAAAGATACCAACAAAAGCGGGGTGCCGTGGCGGAAGCGAAGCTTTCAGCCACGATGTTGCCGATATTTTCTCGGAAAGCAAGGTTGACACCACCCGTGCGAGGCTGTAGAATAAATGATTCGATGTTTGTTATTTAACAATTGATCGCGGGGTAGAGCAGTCTGGTAGCTCGTCGGGCTCATAACCCGGAGGTCGCAGATTCGAATCCTGTCCCCGCTAGTTTTTGTAAGTTACACAGGTATCACCCAGTCCGTGTTTGAGGTGATAGCATAAGTTATAATGTGTGGTTGTCCAGTACCGGGTGGTTGTCCCGTACCGGAGAAAATTGATGATGCTTCGCCGATTCAGATGGATTCGTAACCCTTCCAATCCCGTGCTTCCGCCGCAACCGGACTCGAAAAACGACTCCACTCGCTGCATGAATCCATTCGTGGTGCAAGTTGGAAACGAGTACCGAATGTACTATTCGGGAGGAGATGCGCAGGGCCACCACAGAATCTGCCTTGCGACTTCAAGCATAGATCGCCCCACGGAGTTCAAGCGGCACGGTGTAGTTTTAGGGCTGGGCGGTAATGGTGCTTTTGATGCCCATTGGCTCGCTCTTCCCTGTGTACACCGCTTTGGCGACAGGTGGCATCTGTACTACAGCGGCCATGAGGGAACAGACCTCGGGCTGCAATCGTTCCCAGGTATCGGACTCGCCGTCAGCGACGACGGTATTCACTTTGAAAGGCATTCCTCAGAGCCGGTGATCACTGGCGACCAGACAGTAGAATTCCCCAATAACAGAGGAGTTGCGGGTGGTGGTACTGTCCTGGAAGATGCCATGCCGAACGGGACTGTACGCTACAGAATGTATTACACACTGTCAATTGGTAAGAAGAACCCCGATGTGCGAATCGCTCAGGAAAAACACTGTGCTGTCTGCCACAGCATGGATGGGATACACTGGACCGACCACCGATTGATCATGAGTCCAAGGCGCAAGGTTGCCAATGAGGATATCGCCGTAGCTGCGCCATTTGTCTGGCGGGATGGCGATCTCTATCGAATGCTATACTGCGGTATTGGAACACGATGGGGATACTACTCGATATCCCAGGCCGTGAGCGAAGACGGCTACGAGTGGCATCGCGGGGAGGGCGATGAAAATCTTGTGATTACCCCTGATCCAGCCTCCTCATGGGAGTCCGAAATGGTTGAGTATCCGTGTCTGATCCAGGAGCGAGACCGCTTGCGGCTGTTCTATTGCGGCAACGGATATGGATCGACAGGGATCGGCACGGCTGTCACAGAAACTACAGACTGACTGGGCTTCCGCGTGGTGGCTTTCCCAAGCTATCACGGTACAGGTTATGAACATCGTGGCTGTCGCTAACGCTCCCGCCACGGCACCCCGCCCGGCTGAGCCAAACAATCACTGGTATTGTGTCCCTGGATTATGTAACTTCTCCCGTAAGGCTCACATAAAGCAGACGAAAGGAGAATTCTCCATGCCGTTACATGAAAAAAGCACCGTGAAAGAAAATC
>JAIORC010000380.1 GCA_021108335.1 Phycisphaerae bacterium | reverse complement strand
GTGGGTCAGGCCCAGTACTCGCGATGAGATGGCGGCGTCGCCGTTGAAGAAGCGTTTTGATTCTTTTTGCTGTCTGGCGGATTCGTTGGACATCCGGTACGGCCAGACGGCTGCGAAGGGGATGACTTCCACTTTCGGGGCGGTTTCGATGACGATGATGTTTTGCCCCGTCAGATCCGGTGGCATTGACTTGTCGTCAGGCAGTTTGAGTTTTCCTGCGTCGTCCAGCATTGGGGTTATCAGCGAGATGAGATTGCCGAAGAGTTTACCCGACTTGGCGAGGTTCAGCAGGTTTCCAGAGGCGGGGTCGATGGTCTGGAGTTTCTCCATGCCGGCTTGGACGGCGGTGCTGTTGGCAGCCATCACTTTTGCAAGCCGGACGAGTTCTCCGCGAACCTCGACGAGGAATTTGCCCTGTGCCTGGGTATTGGCGTTCTGCAGGAGCATGGTGCATTGGGTGCGGCGATTTTCGATTTCCCGTGCGATGTTGTCGAACAGTTCGCTGCGAGTGATGCTGATATTACCGAGTTTGGTGGGAACTATGATTCGCCAGGCTTTGGACTTCAGGAGAAGCATAACGTTTTCGGGGTTTTTGCCGGCAAGCAAGTCCAGCCTGCTCCTGGCGGTGTTGACTTTTTCTCCGGCTTGGCCGAGGGCGTCGATGAGCTTCTGGAGTGTCGCGGCGGGGTCGACTTTTTCCGCAGAGACAGAGTCGTTATCCAGGATTTTGACCATGGCGTTTATCGCGTTTGTGGCGGCGTTGACGCTTTTTATCGCATCGGGGGCGTTTGCCTTGACGGCGGGTGGAATCGTGGCGAGTTGCTTTTGCAGTTTTATGTTGGCGTCCAGCACACCCTGGCAGTTCTTGAGTGTGTCGACGATTTTGTCGAGCATTTTCACGTGGTCCGGCAGGGGGCTGGTAGCCTTTGCCTGGCGGATGGCTCGCTCTGTGTTGGTAATTCCCTGTGAGCAGAGCTTCAGCATGTCGGCGACTTTCGGGCCGACGTTCCACTGCGAGAGATACGAGTCTGCCGGCAATTGCGTCCACTGCGACTGGGCTTTGGTAATCTGCTCCTTGATTTCCGGCAGTGTGTCGAGGATTTTTTGCAGTAATTTTTGTTGCGGGCCGGTTTTGGCGAGTTGGCGTTTTTGCAGCCGGGCCGTCAGGCGTGCCCTCGCGGCGTCTGAAGAGGCGTTGCTGACGGTGATTTTCGGATTGGCGCGGTGGATTTCTTCCAGCAGTTCCATCACCCGCCGGAGCTGGTTTTGCGTCTGGGTTTTGATTGCCAGCTCTTCTTCGGTGTCCGCGTCGCTCGCGGCTGCGGCGTAGACGGCTGAGATCGTCATCGGCGAGTCGACCCCTTCGATGATTTTTTTCGCGTATTCGCTCAAGCCGAATCTGTTGAGCATTTCGCAGTCTTTCTGGACGGGGTGGGCTGCGGCGAACATGTTGACCACCACGACAACCGCTACCGCCGCGGCGACCGATACGCCGACCATCGCGCCATAGCGATTTCGCGAAGCCGGTGGCGTGGCAGCCAGCAGGGCGGTTATCGGAATCATGCCCAGGAACTGGACGATCAGGAATCCGATACCGGCGGTTCGAATATTTTCGGGCAGGATTTCGATATCCCATATAAGCCAGCCGAAGACCACCAGCACCGCTCCGAGAGTGGTGAGCAGCCAGAATACCAGCAACGCCCATAAGGCCTTCCTGTTGCCGCGGAGAAGGCTGCTGCCGGCGATGATTACTCCGGCGTAGAAGGTAATCCACAACGCGCCCATCGCCAGGATATCCACCGGCTGGGACGTGTCGCCGAAGACGCCGAACGCAATTATCGCTATGGCTGCTATCGCCAGGATGATCGAAAGCACGCCGCCGAGGTTGACAAACCGGCGGTTGAGTTTCGTGGTCGGATTTGTTTTTTCGGTCATCGCCATCGTCTGGACTCCAGTGTTTTAATGCTCAGGAACAGGAACCCGCCCGTGAGACTCAGGAAGAATACAAGCCCGCGGCTGTCGAAAAGCCCCCGGGCGAAGTTGCTCATGTATGTGGAGGTGTTGATTCTCGCGGCGATTTCGCTGATTGGCGCGGTGGTATGACTGGCGACCGAACCGGCTAGCAGTTGGAAAATCGCCAGGATTACGATAGACCCCGCCGCGGCAAGGAGTTGGTAGCGGCTGAGCGTGGAGGCGAAAACGCCGACGGCCAGGAACGCCGCCCCCAGCAACACCATGCCGACGTATCCCATAATCACCACGCCGACGTCGGGTGTGGCGTATACGAACATCAACGCCAGGAATATAAGCGTCGCAGCCAGCAGTATGAGGTAGAAACCCATGACGCCGAGGAATTTGCCGAGTATGACCTGCGTGTCGGTAACGGGGGCGGTCATGAGCGTCTCGATCGTGCCGCTGCGGTATTCTTCGCTTACCAGTCTCATCGTCAGCAGCGGCGCGGCGATGGTCATGGCTGTGCCCATCATCTCGAAAAGTCCGCGAAACGAGGCCTGCTGGTGCGGTACGAGGATAAACCATTCTCTCGGCCCGGCCCAGAATCCCGGCGGTGGGGCGAACTTGAATGCACAGACGCAGAGAAACAACGCGCCGACGACATAGGCCAGCGGGCTGAAAAAATATCCCGCCAGTTCGCGTCGGGCGATGGTCAAAATTTTACCCATTGGGTTGCTCCTGTAATAATCTGTCCGAGTTAAATTGTCGGGTGCCATGCTTCTGCTTGCAGAAGCATGCATACCAAACGACTTGACGTACATAACATGCTTCTGCAAGCAGAAGCATGGCACCCATTATCTTGGTTTGTTACGAAGTAGTCGTGTAATTTCATTTTTTATCCGGCGGCGTTGTGGTCTTCCCGCATGGACTGTTCGTATGTAATCTGCACGAAGAAGTCTTCCAGCGATCCGCCGGCCCGGCGGAGTTCACGCAGTTGCCACTGCTTTTCGGCTGCGAGTTTGTAAATGTTGCTGCGCAGGTCGTCGGAGCCTTTGGCCTTGATTTCCAGCCTGGTCCAATTGCCATGCGGGCTGTGGGTTACGCTTGCTGCGCCTGGGATTTTTTCGATGGCGTTGGTCAATTCCTGGCTGGTTGCGCCTTTTATTTCGGCGATGATCTCGCTTGGTCCGACGACGCGCTGCCGCAGTTCGGCGGGCGTGCCGCTGGCGGCGAGCCGGCCGCCCGCGATGATGATGATTTCGTTGCAGGTCTGCTCGACCTCGGCGAGGATATGGCTGGAGAGTATGACCGTGTGGTCGTCGCCCAGTTCGCGGATCAACTCACGCATGGCGCGAATTTGCGTGGGGTCCAGGCCTATCGTCGGTTCGTCCAGCACGAGCACAGCCGGGTCGTGCAGCATTCCCTCAGCTAGCCCCACGCGCTGCTTGTATCCGCGGGACAGTTCGCTGAGCCGGCGGCGGGTCATGTCTTCCGGTTGGCTCAGCCAGCACCGCTCGGCGACGCGGTCGACGGCGGCTTTCCGTTTTTTGGCGGGAATATCCCGCAGGGCTGCGCGGAACAGAAGATATTCCCGCACGCGCATTTCCGGGTAGATGGGCACGGATTCGGGCATGTAGCCGATTTGCCGCCGGACGGCCAACGAATCGCTCAGCACGTCCTGACCGTTTACGGTAATCGTGCCGCTGCTTGCCGGCAGGTAGCAGGTCATTATCTTCAGCGTCGTGCTCTTGCCGGCACCGTTAGGCCCGAGGAAGCCGACCACCGCCCCTTTCTTCACGTGGAAGGAAATGTTATCGACCGCCAGCACGCGGCCATACCATTTTGTAAGATGTTTTACGTCTATCACAGGATATCCTTTCCTTAGGTGTCTCCCAAAGTCGCCGGGGCCGTTTTAGATCGAAAAACGCCAAAACGCGAGAAATTTCGATCCGCTACGAAACCCCACGCAATACGGGGGTTTAATATCTCTAGGGTTTTTGGGCGCAAATGTCAAGGTTTCAGACAGATACTGGCGAAATGACTTTGTGCTTGAGGCTGTTGCCCTGTGGACGTAGGATACCGGTTTTGGTTGATATTCGGGAGAAAACAATGAAGCGTTTTTGCGTATACGTGTTGTCCGGGCTGGTTCTGGCGGCTGTGCTGCCGGCGCGGGCGGAGGTTAAAGGCTCGACGGATACGGTGCTTGCCGCCGCACGGCGGTACGTGGAAAAATCCGACAAGTACATGCACCACAGCCGGCTCAAACCGGGAATGGAGGGCTACGGCCTGACGGTCTTCAAGGGCACGAAGATCGAGAAATTCGGCGTGAAAATCGTCTCGGTAATACGGAATCACGGCCCGAAGACCGATTCGATTCTGGTGACGGTTTCCGGGCACGGGTTGGAAATCAGCCGTGTTGCCCATGGTATGAGTGGCTCGCCGGTATACGTGAAGGACCCCAAAGACGGCAAGTACAAGATGATTGGCGCGGTGGCGTTCGGCTGGCCTGGCGATCTCACGTCGTTATGCGGCGTTCAGCCGATTACGCAGATGCTCGCGCTGCCGGGCATTCTGCCGCCCGAAAAAATAAAGCCAAAGGCGAAACCAAAAGATAAGCCCGAGGCGGAGCCCAAACCGAAGCAGGGAACCAAACCCCAGGACAAGCCCGAACCGAAGAAAGAAACTCCCAAATCCGTTGGCAACCAGGCGGGGCTGAGTACGGACGAATTTTTAAAAATTATCCTGGACCCGAAAAAGGGTGATTTTGCCGGGTTGTACAAGGCGAAATCCAAAAAAACCGAAAAAACCACTAAGGCGACAACCGACGGGCAGTTGGTACCGCTTCGCACGCCGATGCTCGTATCGGGTTGCAGTTCCAGGACTCTGGCATGGCTGGGAAAAAAGCTCGGGCCTGCGGGGCTGACGCCTCTGGCCGGCGGCAGTTTCGGCGGGGTAGCCGAGAAGGAACTGATGGCTGCCAAGCTCGAACCGGGCGCGTCCCTGGTAATTCCCTACGTTACCGGCGACGTGGATTGGGCGGGCGTGGGCACTGTTACGGAAGTTATCGGCGATCAGGTGCTTGGTTTCGGACATGCTATGGACGCGGCTGGGAACGTCAAACTGCCGATGTTCACCGGCTATATTCACACGTTCGTTTCCCTGCGTACCGCCAGTTTCAAGCTTGGCTCGGCCATCCGGCGAGTCGGCGTATTGAACCGGGACGAGGATGTGGCTGTCGGCGGTCTGGTAGGCCCGAAGGTGCGGATGATTCCCATGACGGTGGTGGTGGATCAGGTCGAGGACAAGCGGAAGCAGGTATTCAAGTACAATCTCGTCGATCATTACTATTTCACGCCGATACTGGGGGCTGTCATGGTGCGTGTTTCCGCCGAGGCCCTACGAACGCCGCCGCGATTCCATCACGTTCAATATGACGTAACCGTCGATTTCGGCAAGCTCGGAACGTACAAAACCAGCAATATAAGCACTGGCCTGAACGCGTCGTTTTGGAACACATGGGATGCCGCTTCCGACGTGCATAGGCCGTTGGCGGGATTGATGAACAACAGCTTTGGCCCGCCGCCGAAAGTCAAACGAATCGACGTTAAAATCACCATCCGCAAGGGCGAGATCGGTGCGAAAATGATCGACTGTAAGCTTGACGCGGAAATTTACAAGCCAGGCGGCACCGTTACCGGCCATGTTTTGCTGGAGCTTTTCCGCAAGAAGCGGGTCAAGATACCGTTCAAACTCCGCCTGCCGGACGATCTGCCGGAAGGTAAATATCCGCTGACGGTGGGGGATATGTACTTCGCGATGTTCAAGGCCCAGGAAGAGCGGCCTCAGGATTATCGCCCGCGTACGGTCAAACAGCTTTTTGCCGCGCTGCAGAAGGTGGTTGTCGGCCGGGCGGACAATCTTTATCTGCACCTGCCGTTGCCGGAAGGCGGGGTGGCTATGGGGCAAAAGGAACTGCCCGACCTGCCGCCCGGCAAGGCGCAGGTGCTGCTGGAGGCACGCGTGCCGGATACGAATATCTTCCGGCGGTCGATTATGACCGGCACGAAGACGCCGTATGTAATTTCGGGCCGACGCACCGTACACGTAACGGTTAAAAAGCATACCAACGAGATGCCGGTTCGATAGAGCCGGAGTCCCGTTGAAAACGGAGTCCCATTGTAAATAGAGGTAACGCCGATTTGTCGGCATGTTGAAATATTGAAAGGAAATCGTAATGAAGCGAATGATTTTTTGCCTGATGTTTGTGGGAGTGTTGGCTGGTGTTTGCCTGGCGGTATCGCCGGGGGTCTGGCGGCATCACACGGAAAGCGAGTTCGACAAGAGCCAGTTGAAGTCGGTCGTGGTAAATTCCCACGGCGACGTAACTCTCGGAAGGAAGATCGAGCTTCTGCTGCCCGCCAAGGATGCCCCGGCGGTGGTTTCGTCGGTCGTTGCCGACGGCAAAATAATCTACGCCGGTTCCGGTTCGGACGGATGGGTCTACAAGATCGAAGGCGATAAGGCAAAGACGTTCGTAGCCCTGCCGTCCACGATGATAACCTGCATGATTATGCGCGGCAAAGAGTTGCTGGTCGGCGGGGGCGGGAACAAGGCGGGCATTTACCGCGTCTCGAAGGACGGCAAGGTTCAGAAGGTTTTCTCGCACGATGACGTGAAGTACGTCTGGGCGATTGTACCAGGCCCGGACGATTCGCTTTACGCCGCGACTGGCCCGAAGGGAAAGGTTTTCCATATCGACGCCAAGGGCAAGGGCGTTGTGATATACAAAGCCGGCAAACTCGCCAAGAACATACTGACGCTGGTAAAGGGCGTGGGCGCAAAGCTGCTGGCCGGTACGGATACCAGCGGCCTGGTGCTGGAAATCGACCCCGCCGCCAAAACCGGAAGGGTGATTCTCGATGCAGCCGAGAAGGAAATCACCGCGCTGATCGCCGATGGGCACGGTGGAGTGTACGTCGCCACGGGCGATGTTTCCAA
>JAIORC010000232.1 GCA_021108335.1 Phycisphaerae bacterium | reverse complement strand
AACCAGTCCTGCATATAGAGGTCCAAGCCGAAATGCCGGCAGATATCATAGCGGTCGGTCATGTCCGTCGGCAGAGATTCCCCATACCAGCGGTCGAGGGTTTGATCCCACCAGGCGGCCCACTCCACTATCGGCAGCCGATCAAAAGGCTGAAAATTCATAACCGCTTTGAAACGTTCACGGGTTGTCATCGAATTCATAATATTATCTCCAAACGTATTGGTACCTGTGTTTTTCGTTATTCAGATTCCGCATTAGAGCAGATATCTTTCCCTGTTATTGTTTTTTGCCCGCTCGTATACACTCGTAACCAGCCGACACAAAATCCTTGTCGTGGTGGCAAAGGGTCAGTTCGTATAACTGTCCGGCGGGGTCTCCGGTTTCTCGCATCCAGTCCATCAGGCGGTGGCGCATTTCATTGGCCCGGTCGTGATAATCGGGATGATGTATCAGGTTGCGGGTTTCGTTCGGGTCGACGGCAAGGTCGTACAGTTCGTCTTCGTTGGTGCAGTTGTAACCATACTTGATGTCGCCGTGTCGAATGGTGCGTTGGGTCGTGGCGCTCTGGTTTACTCCGCCGAATTCCGTAACCGCGATGTCCGGCCAATCGTCGGCGGTGCCGTCGATCAGGGGCAGCAGCGACCTTCCGTGAATGTTGCTGTCGTCGTCGCATCGGCCGCCGGCCAGTTCGAGGACTGTCGGATAAAAGTCCGCCAGGGTGGCGAAGTCTTTGATAACCTTTCCTTTTCCGTTGCCGTCGGGGAAACGGATAATAAACGGAATGCGATGCGTCTCCTCGAAATGATGCCACCCCTTGTCCGTCAATCCGCCGTGGCTTCCGAGCGTCTCGCCGTGATCCGCGGCGAAAATAATCACCGTGTTATCAAGCAGCCCCTCGGCTTCCATGTGCTCGTATAATCGGCCGATCTGATGGTCGATCAGCGTCGTAAAGGCGTAGTAGTAGCGTATCTCCATCGCCCAGTCTTCCCAACTGAGATGTTCCTGGTCGGGGTGAATTTTCACATGGTGCGGGCCGGGGATCGATCGCGACGGCCATTCGTAGTTAGGCCACGGCGGAATCTCGACGTCGCGATACATGTCGATAAATTCTTTCGGCACGTAGTACGGCGAGTGCGGGCCCCAGAAATTATGCCAGATAAAGAACGGATCGTCCCTTTTCTGGAAGTCCTTCATCAGCGAAATGGTGTTCTCGACGAGGAAGTACGGCACGGTTGACTCGACCGGGCCTTCCAGTTCTCCCGATACCCAGATATGGCTGGAATCGTCAGTCCAGGGTTTGATCTTGTGCTCGAAACCGTTTTCTTCAAGGTATGCCTTGTATTCCGGATAGCCAAACCCTCCGTTGCCGTGCCCGGGGAAATCCTGTCCCTCAAACCCGACCGTACTCGGCAACGACTGCGTGTTCGTCCCGCCATAAGCGGAATCGTTATCTGTCCCGAGATGCCACTTGCCGGTGTAGCCGAGGGAATATCCCTCCGCCTCGAGCTTCCGCGACAGCAACTCGGGACGATCCTCCAATTCGTGGATGCTGCAGCCGAGATTGTGGACGTTGGAGCAAATTCCGTGGCTGTGCGGATACTGCCCCGTCAGGATAGTACCCCTGGCCGGGCTGCACACCGGGCAGGTCGTATACGCCTTTTCAAATCGCACTCCCTCCCGCGCCAAACGGTTGAGGTTGGGCGTCCGACAGGGAGTCTCGCCGTATGCCCCGATGGCGGAGAGGCGATGCTGATCCGTAAAGATAAAAAGAACATTCGGTTTATCCCGTTTCACTTTCAATTCCTTTGCACCAGAGCCTGTTGCACAATGATTTCCGAATCCAGCCGTTGGATTTGATGGCTGCGAGAGAGAAGGCCCTATTTTCTCCGCCGCATGCTTTGGCAAACAGGAACATATTACCCCGACTAATCAAATAAGCGAGAAAAAACAGGAGGGAGAAGACCTGTGTGTGAAATTTTTTCTGGCGTTGTTTTAAACTTCGCGCGGCGGTTGGGTGCCGTGGCGGGAGCGAAGCGACAGCCACGATGCTTGCGAAACTACTGTTAATGTTGGGTGGCATGGCGACACCGAAGGGGTCGCCATGATGAATGGCGTAGCAATTGTGAATGTACCCGATCATGGCGACCCCGCAAACAACGCGGTGTCGCCATGCCACCCGACATCGTGGGAAATTACAACCTACCACAAAACTCTGGTTTGGGTGGCATGGCTTGCTTGCAAGCCATGTGTTTTTCGATTTCCCACGATGCCGGGTGGCATGGTCAGCGGCGAAGCCGATGGCCATGAAAGATAGATATACGATGGCGGATGGATATTGTGTGGTCTTGAGGGATGGATGGCGTGGAAATTGTGAATCGATCTTTCCCCCTGGGGGCAGGCATGGCTATCCCGCAAAAAACGCGGGCTAACCATGCCACCCGGCATCGTGGGAAATTGTTGGGTGCCATGCTTCTGCTCGCAGAAGCATGCGGTGGCTGGGTGGCATGGTCCCCTGGGGACCATGTGTTTTTCTACTGCCAATGGCGGGTATAGGCGACGGGTTTTTCCGCTTTGGCGACGACGGCGAGTACTACGTCGGCGGCGCCTGCTTTTCGCAGTTGGCGGGCAGCCTCGTTGGCGGTTGCCCCGGTAGTGGTAACGTCGTCCACCAGCAGCACGTTGGCGTCGCGGATGGCTGGGACGTGCCGCACGCCAAACGCGCCGCGGACGTTGGCGATGCGTTTGGTGCGGCTCATGTGAACCTGCGGCGGCGTGTTGCGCGTCCGGGCAAGCTCCGGGCCGACCGGTAACGACAATTCCGCCGCCAACGCGTCAGCCAACAGGTGCGCGTGGTTCGCCCCCCGCCCCAGCCGGCGGGTCCAGTACATCGGCACGGGCACAATCAGATCGAATTCCGCGTCGCGTTCATCGGCTGCGACCGCCTCGGCCAGCATCGCGCCCAGCCGTCCGCACATGCCAAGCTGCCCGTGATATTTCAACTCCCGGACAATATTCCGCAACGGCGAAGCGTAAGGCCCAAGGCGAAAAACACGGGAAAATCGCGGCAGCGGGGTCGGGCATTGCGGGCATCCGTCGGGATACACCGGCACGCCAAGTCCCAGCGTCGCGCCGCATCGCGGGCAATACGGTAGCGCCACCAGGCGGAGTAACTCCATGCTGCATTCCTCGCAAAGCCCGCCGCGGGCCAACGCCTCCGCCTGACAGCCGGCACAGGTATTCGGCAGCAGCAAGTCGAGCAACCCCGCCAACACCCACTGCCCGGCAGCCAGAGTTTTCGTCACGGGAAAACTCATCGCCGCGGGCCTACGCACTGCAGGCCGTAGGCGTCCCGGAGAATCCGCATCTGCCACATCTGCACGTCGTAAGGCCCGGCGGCACAGGGCAGCGGCAGGGAAGGATCCGTCTCGGCCAGCACGTCGTCAAGCCCATGAACCGTCAGCAGCCCCAGCGACTCGTCCAACGGCATGACGATATTGTAAAACATCTGGTCAAGGGCGGTTTTGTCCCCGGCAACCAGCAGTGCGGTAAGAACCCGCTGCAGCGGGAATTCGTCCACCCCCAGCAGGTCCAGCACCTTGGAGAGATATTCTTTCCGCCCAGCCATCAGCAGAGCACAGTAGCCAGTCCCCATGCCGACGAAATCCTCGCGTTTCAACCGGCGGGAAATCCGCTCGACGGCAACCTGTCGCTGGCTGGGCGTTTGGGCTGCCAGTACCATCAGCATCGCGCCGGTTGCGCGGGCGGCGGGATTATACTCGCGGTGCTTGGAGCCGCGGGCGGGCAGGAACATTTCGCCCAACTTGAACGCCTCGGGAATTCCGCTCCGGCCCAGGCCCCAGGCAACGATATCGCCGGTGTCAGGCTGGTCGACAGCAACCGTTTCCCGGACAAAGAAGGCCGAGGTTCGCTTGACGGTCAACTCCTCGATGTCCGCATCTTTGCTTTCTGTTTTTGTCTGGAATTCCTCTGTTGCCGGTGCCAGTCGCCAGGCAGCCATCGCCGCGGCTGCGGAGGCGAAGGGGGTGGTTACAATTTCGTCGTCCTCGCCACGAGACAGAAAATAAGTTGCCCCGGCCTGAAGGGTTGTCGCGCAATCGTCGCGGCTTGGGTTATTTCCGGCGGGTTGCTCCGCCCGCGCCTGGACACCGAGCAGGCGAGCAGCCCGGCTCAGTAATATCGGCCGATCCGGATACCAGAGTCTACTGCAGAGTTTGTTGATCGTGCCCCGACATGGCAGGCCAAGTGCGACGGCGAGGTCTATCGAGGCGATAACCTGGGGTTTCAGCAAGCCCTCTTCGCCGCGTGCCGCCCGGCCGAGCACATCGAGAGCGACAGGCCCGGCGGAGACGATTTTCATTTGAGCAGCCGCCTCTATCGCCATCGCCGGCGGAATTCTACCGGAAAATTGCGAGTCGGCGATTATGTCCATAACAACAGTGCGCCCCTGAGCGTTATTCAGCACGATCATAACCGCCAGCAGCCGATCCCGCAGTGGCTTGTCGGCAACCTGGGCAACCAGCTTGCACAAAACGACGGAATACTTTTTCGCGTCGAGCCTGGCAAGTGCATAGGCACAGCAGGAGACAGCTTCGCGAAGGTAGAATCGCTCCTGCTGGCGGATTTCCTTCGCGGCTGGTTTCGCCGAAGCGTCCAGCGGCGGGAGTGATTGGGATTTCGGCACGAATTCGTAGAGGCGTTTGGCGATTGGCCCAGCCAGCGACTTTCGTCCAGCCAGCCCCGCGTCCCGTGCCGCCGCGGCTGCGACACACGGCGAAACGTCGGCCAGCAGCGATTTCAATTGCTCATCGTCTCCCAGGCGGGTTGCCAGAACTGCCGCCGTCGCGCGTATTGTCGGCGAAACGTCTCTGGCTGCAGCGCGAAGTCCGCGACGAATAAAGCGATTGTCCCGCCCGGAAGTTATCATGTAATACACCAGTTGCCGACGGGAAGCTACGGTAGCTTTAACGGCGGGGTTGACGCTCGGCATGACAGCCGGCTGGCCGACCGTCGCCTCCAGGTCCATGCACCGCAGGCGGTCCATCCACTCCTGGTTCATGTCGGGCGTGTAAAATTTGCCAAGCCGCAGAAGTATCGCCCGCAAGGCCATGAATCGCTTATCGGAGTCGTCATCCATGGCGTCGATTATCCGTTGGAGCGTCTCGGGATATTCGTACGCGCGGGCTGTCAGGAGTTTCGTCGCCTTTTTCCGCACGGCTGGGTCGGGGCTGATTATTTCGTCGATCAGCTTGTAATCGGTGTAGATCGGCATCAGCCAAATGCTCAACGCACAGGCGGTAATAATCGTCAGCATTGCGGTTATGCTCCGCCGCTGCCACTTGTGTTCCCTGAAATATTGTCGAACTATTCGCATGGCTGCCCCGTAATCGGAAATAAACAGGTCTTTCATAATCAACCCGACAGGCGTATAATTACAGTTTTTGCGGGCAGATTCAAGCAAACATACCATAGCCGGCCCCAAACCGGCGACGGGCAGAAAGTGAAATGACAAATGGCAGACGCTAAAACGAAAATATTGCAGGATTCCATGGGCCAGGTGGAGGTTCCCTCCGAGGCGTTGTACGGGGCGCAGACCGCCCGGGCGGTAGAGAATTTCCCCGTTTCCGGCAGGGCTATGCCGCGTAATTTCATTATCGCCCTCGGCCAGATCAAGCAGGCCGCCGCGACGGTGCACGAAACGGCGGGCCGGCTCGATACCGACCAGGCCGAAGCGATTGCCGCCGCTGCCGGCGAAGTCGCCTCCGGATCGCTATATGAACATTTCCCTGTGGATGTTTTCCAGACCGGCAGCGGCACGAGCAGCAACATGAACGCCAACGAGGTAATCGCCAGCCGGGCCAATAAGATTCTCACCGACAGCGGCTACGAAGGCCAGCCCGTGCATCCCAACGACCACGTGAATATGGGCCAAAGCTCCAACGACGTGATTCCCACGGCGATGCACGTTGCCGCGGCGGTTGCGATTCACGACGACCTCATTCCGGCTTTGCGTAAGCTGCATGAGTCGCTGGACGCAAAGGCCAAAGAATTCGACGACGTGGTGAAAATCGCCCGGACGCACCTGATGGACGCCGTGCCGATTCGCCTCGGGCAGGAATTTTCCGGTTACGCTGCCCAAATAGACTTGGCCCTTACGGAGTTGCAATCGGCGATGAGTTCGCTGTGCGAGTTGCCAATCGGCGGCACTGCTGTCGGCACGGGGCTTAACGCGCCTGCCGGCTTCGCCGCGGACGTGTGCCTGTTCCTCGGCGAGGAAAACCGCCTGCCGTTCTGCGAGACGCATAACCACTTCGCAGCTTCCGGCAGCAGAGACCGGGCAGTCAGCGCGTCGGCAGCCCTGCGTGGGACTGCTCTGGCGATGGGTAAAATCGCCGGCGACATCCGGCTGATGGGTTCCGGCCCGAGGTGCGGACTGGCTGAGCTTCGCCTGCCGGCACTCCAGCCAGGCAGCAGCATCATGCCCGGCAAGGTTAACCCGATAATGTGCGAGTCGGTCATTCAGGTCGCCTGCCAAGTCGTCGGGCTGGACGCAGCCATCGTCGCCGGAGCCACCGGCGGGGTCGGCAGCATTCTGGAACTCAACGTCGCCATGCCGATGATAGCCGCGAACCTGCTGGACGAGATTTCGCTGCTGGCCAACGTCGCGCGAATCTTCACGACCAAATGCATAGAAGGTTTGGAAGCCGACGAAGAACACTGCCGTCTTATCGTCGAACATTCGCTGGCGATTATCACCATTCTCGCCCCGAAAATCGGCTACGATCAGGCGGCGATGATCGTCAAAAAGGCCCACGCGACCGGCCAAACCATCCGCGAACTATGCCTCGCCCGCGAAGTTCTGCCCGAAGAAGAATTAAACGACTTGCTAGACCCACACAAACAAACCGGCGACTGATAGCCCACGCTTTGGGTGGCATGGTCCCCTGGGGGCCATGTGTTTTTCCATTTCCCACGATGTCGGGTGGCATGGAAACCCCGCGTTTTTTGCGGGGTAGCCA
>JAIORC010000250.1 GCA_021108335.1 Phycisphaerae bacterium | reverse complement strand
CCATTCCAATAAATCCAATCATGGCCGATGCCTTCCTTAATCGGTTGAATTATGCAGCTTATCTTGCAAATATATTTCCGCCGGACTGGCTGATACCTTTTACTCTCATTTTCAACTCTTCGGAATTTGGGGCGGCGGCATAGGCGGTTTTCGGATCGACCATGCCGTTTTCGATGAGGTCGAGCAGGCTTTTGGTGAAGTTTTGCATACCGTCAGCCTCATGGCTACGGATTACGTCTGCCAGTTCGCCGTCCCGTCCTGTTTCCAGCAGATCCCGCACGACGGGGTTCGTTCGCAGAATTTCGATTGCCGGCACGCGGTTTATGCCTTTTTTTACGCACGGCAGCAACTTCTGGCAGACTATCGCCCGGAGGTTATAGGCCAGCGATTGCAGTACCAATTGGCGGCTTTCGTGGGGGAACAAATCCAGGATACGGCTGACGGTTTGCCCGGCCGTGCCGGCGTGTATCGTGCCGAATACCAGATGCCCGGTTTCCGAGGCCTGGAGGGCGGCTTGGAAAGTTTCGCGATCCCGCATCTCGCCGATGAGGATTATATCCGGGTCTTCCCGCAATACCGACCGCAGCGCCACGGTGAAGTTCGGAACGTCGATGCCGATTTCACGCTGGTTTATAAGGGATTTTTTGTCTTCGTAGAGATATTCGATGGGGTCTTCGATTGTAACGATATGGCAGTGGCGGTGTTGGTTGATATGCTCCAGCATCGCCGCGATGGTAGTGCTCTTACCGGAACTGGTAGGCCCGGCCAGCAGGATAAGCCCGTGGTCGGTGTCCAGGATTGGAGCGACGTTTTCGGGAAGATTCAACTCCGCGAGGCTGGGGATTTTTCGAGTTACGCGGCGGGCGGCGAGGGAAATCGTACCGCGTTGCCGGAAGATGTTGATGCGGAATCTGTCGCCGTGGGGAATTTCGTAGGCCAGGTCCACGTTGCCGTTACGGGTCAGGGATTCTTTTTGATCGTCGGAGAGCAGGCTGTCGATTATCTTTTCCACCGCTTGGGCGTCCAGCGGCGGTTCGTCCAGTTTTCGTAGTGCTGTTTTCACGCGGAGAAGAGTGATCGCGTCGGTCTTGATATGCAGGTCCGTGGCGTCCAGTTCTTCCATTGCCCGGAAATAGCCGAGAATTTTCGGGGAAATTTCCGCCGGCGGGAGCGAATTACGGGAGTCTTTCACTATAGTACCCCTTCAGGGAAATCCGCCACGTGCGGCAGGTGGCGGACTCTCACGCCGTGTTGCGTGAGATAATCCTTGGCCTGCTCGATGGTGTAAGTGCCGAAGTGGAAGATACTTGCCGCCAGGGCGGCGTCGGCGGCTCCGTTGGTGAGGGCTTCGTAGAGGTGGTGCGGATGGCCTGCGCCGCCGGATGCGATGACGGGGATATTCACCGCCTGCGAAATAGCCCGTGTGATTTCGATGTCATACCCGCCGCACGTGCCGTCGGCATCCATGACGGTCAGCATGATTTCGCCGGCTCCGCGGTGTTCGACCTCTTGTGCCCAGGTAACGGCGTCTTTTCCGGTGGGTATCCGCCCGCCGTTGATGTGTACGTCCCATACTTCCCGGCCGCCGGATTGAATGCGTTTTGGGTCGATTGCCACGACAATACACTGCCGGCCGAACCGGCGGGAGGCGGTGGTGATGAAATCCGGGTCGCGGATGGCGGCGGAGTTCATGGCTACTTTGTCGGCTCCGGCGTTGAGCAGGTTGCGGCAGTCTTCCAGTGTGCGGACTCCGCCGCCGACGGTCAGCGGCATGAAGACCTGCTCAGCCGTCGCGCGAACCATGTCCAGCAGGATGTCGCGATTCTCGTGGCTGGCGGTGATGTCCAGCACCACAAGCTCGTCGGCCCCGGCCAATTCGTACTGGTGGGCAATTTCCACGGGGTCGCCCGCGTCGCGGAGGTTTAAAAAATTTACGCCCTTGACGACCCGGCCGTTGTTGACGTCCAGACACGGTATGATTCGTTTCGCTAACATAACTTATTAACCCATCATAGTTTTGTCGCACGGATTTGCCGCACGTTAATCTCGTGGCTGAAAGCTTCGCTTCCGCCACGGCACCCGGCTTTACGCTTTGCCGTTATGCCCGCGTACACAAATTTGCGAGGGCGCATTGTACAGTCATATTGCCTTGGGGCCAATTCCTAAGTAATTGCAAAGTGGCAATTTTTCCCGGCTGGGTTTATGCTATTGTGGGTGGTATGTATTTTGAAAATGCCTTGGGTGCCATGCTTCTGCTTGCAGAAGCATGCTGTTGTAGGTGGCACAGGTTTGTAACCCCCTTGGGGCAAGCCTGTGCCGCGGTGGCCTGGGAAGGCCACCACGCGGGGAAAATACAAACTTGGGTGGCATGGCTTGCTTGCAAGCCATGGTTGTATGTTGTTGGGTGAGAGACCGGTAAAAACCAAAGGAATGGGAACCGGGAAAACGCACGGCTTTTGCACCCCATGTGGGACGAAAAACACATGGCTTGCAAGCAAGCCATGCCACCCATTTAATTATTTGCAGAATGCGGATTAACTACAAGAGTGTAAATAAACTATTTACAGGGTACTGTTGTGGCAATGAAAAAGATCATATTCGGCGGAACGTTTGACCCGGTGCATTATGGGCATTTGATTACCGCCCGCGCCGTTGCCGAGGCTGTCGGTGCCGGGCGGGTTATACTGGTTCCCACGGGTATCAATCCGCTGAAGCCGCCGCCGGCTGCCTCCGACGACCAGCGTCTGGAGATGCTCAGTCTGGCGACCGGGGGCGATGCGTTGTTCGAGATATCCGACGTGGAACTCCGCCGCGATGGGCCTCATTATACCGTTGATACAGTGGAGCAGTTGATCGAGCAGCAGGGGCCGGCGGTGGAGTTGTCGGTGGTAATCGGGGTTGATACGCTGGCGGATTTGCCGGATTGGCATCGCGCGACGGATTTGCTGGACATGGCGACAATAATTGTCGCGTGCCGGCCGCCGCATGCACTGGAGGAAGTCAGGCGTGGCATCTCGGCTTTGGGCGAGCCGTTGAACGCCCGGCAGGTTGCGAGTTTGAGCGAATCGGCGGTGGCGACTCCGCTGATCGATATTTCATCCACGCAAATCCGCCGCAGAGTCGCAGCCGGCCTATCGATTCGATATCTCACGCCGCAAACCGTTCAGGCATACATCAGCGAAAATAAACTCTACGCGGAAGACACCACGGCTACATGAAATTCTTTGAGAGGCTTTGATTATTCAATGTGCTACCTGTTTTTTTGTATGTTTTTCCCATTTGTTTAAAGATTGAATTTTCGGGGGAGGAAGTTTTTTCCATTGTTCACCGACCGGTGTCAGCAGGATAACCATGCGGAGTTGTTTTTTGTTTTCCGGTTTAACGCGGAAGACGAGCATCGAAACGCCCTTGTTGGGACGCTCCTTTTTGTGGATGGGCGCAGGAGGCGAAACGATTTCGAATTTGGCGCCGGCGGGGGAAAGTATCTTGGCTTGTAAGGTCTTGCCGTCTTTCGTGAGCGTAGCGGTCGCGCCATCGAGCTTTATTTTTGCGCGCCGCGTAGCCATTCCCCAGCGAATCTCATCGTTTGACGTGCAGCCAACTTCATCCTGTATCAGGATTCTGCTGCGATCAAGCATCGCCACGCCGCGGAGGACTTTTTTAGCCTGGCCGCGGTAGGCATTCGACATATCCAACACGGCGTGCGCACGAGCAGGCGTGGAAAGAAATTTGATAACCTTGCTGGTGCTGCCCTTGACTCGTTGGAGCTTGTTGCCGATGACCAGTGTATTGTGGCTCTTGGAGCCAATGCGGTAATATTTCCACCTTTGCCCGTTTTCACCCCTTTTCCAGTAACCAGGTAGCCTGTAGTTGTCGCCCCCCAAATCCACAGCCCAGCTCACGCCGTCGGCTTCGATCACAAAAGAACCTATGTCCATGTGCATGTGCGGGCCAAGGCTGTTGTTACCGCCCTTGAAGCCGATGTAGAGCGCCTTGTCTTCCCATGTGCTGCGTATTGCAACGATGTCCGCTCTACCACGGAAGAGTGAGTCCCGAGGCAGTTCACCGCTTTTTGGAGTTTTGCCTCGCCCGTCGAACCATGCGATTGCCATGGCCAATGAGTTATGGCGACAACCGGTGAATGCAAACTTCGGATTATTCCGGCGTATCATTTGTATCCGCTGGCGCTCGAACCAGGCCAGCATCGGTTTGTCGAACTTGCGGGCCAGCCAGAACATCTCCGGCGAAATACCGTAACCACTACCGCTATCGGCATAGTTGAAGCACTTCGCTCTGCTCGGCAGGAACATCTGCATTATGAAGTCCCCCGTCCTTTTGAAGCCTTTGGCCTTCTTCGTAAGTCCAAGATCGTTACCCAGAGCACTATCCAACGCGGCGATCAGCAGGGCGTTATATGTAGTACCATACCCCCAGTATCCCGGCCCTTCATCCCAAGCGCCTTCCGGCTCATAAGATCGCATTCCTATGCGTATTGAACGCCGGGCGTGAGAGATAATCTTTCTTGCGATTTTCGGCTCGTGCTCGGCCACAGCCAGCGCGCCAAGCACCAGGGCACCATTGCACACCTGGTTCCAGTTATTGCCGCGTTTGTCCCACCTGTTTTTGGCTTTTCCCGTATACACGTCCAGGCCGGGCATGAGCGCTTTGCTGACGATGGCTTTGCGGATGACGAGACGGTCCGCGACGCTTAAATCATCGTATAGCCAGTCGTAACCGACCGCTATGCCATAGCACATCTGCGCAACATCCAGAAAATGATAAGGATGCCACGTCGGAAATTCCACAATCGAGAGCATTTCCTTGCGGGCACGCTCGAAGAATCGCCGATCTCCGGTGAGTCGATACGCCATTGACAGAGTCAGCACCCTGTCAATACATCCCCAGCCCTGGCGTAAAAAATAATAAACCGATTTTTTTATCCCTTTCTCATCGTACTCGATCACTCCCTGCTTGAGTATTTTTTCGGCGTTAAGTTTGAGCTGTGCGATCATATCCGCCAGGAGCGGATTTTTTTTCACCAGCTTTTCGACACGTTGCTGATCCGCGCGGGTGAACAGTAATCGCGGGTGTTCCTTTCGAAGACTGGCCAGTACGCCTGGCAGAGACGGCGAACTTTGAATCGACGATTTGGCCGCTGCGGGTTGCGACTCCGCCTTCGCACATCCATCGCTTGAACAAACGACAAGTAATGTCAGTAAAAAAAAGAAAACTGTAGTAATCATTCCTTTGAACATGTGGGATTATCCTTTGCCCCCGAGTTATTTTCGTGGATTATTTTGCTGAAGCCCATGCAATCCGTTAAATTCGTCCGGGCAGTTTAGAACCAGAAGTTTCGCGACACCAGGTAGCGCCTTTCTTCAGTCTGGTTTTTATCCTTCCACTCGACGTGGCCACCGTTGAACAGAACATTACCCCCGTCAAAGCTGTCTCCTTTCACATGGCTGCTCCATGAGTGAGATGTAGTCATTATATCGGAAACGACCACCGTAGAGACCGGCGACAACAGGCCGGTGGCTACTACTTCGTCCGTCAGGTCGTCAATTATGTAATTTGCCCAGTAGCAGTAACCGGCACAGGATTTTTTCCTATCATCGTCGTAGAGCCAATGTTTTTCCCGACTGAATCTCGTATTACTTGGGCAAAAGAACAGATCGGCGTTAGACACATAATTACTGTACAACCCCATGAATCCGGGCGTGTAGCGATAATATATGTTAATGTACTCATTGCAAAAATATCCGAAAGGCCAATGGCCTGTCCGCATATAAGGGTATTTGTTATTATGGTCATGAGCATACGTTGCCATGCCCAGCCCTATTTGCTTAAGGTTGGAACCGCAAACAACCCGTTTGGCCACTTCCCTGGCCCGATTCAGCGACGGCAACAGAATGCTAACCAGCAAAGAGATGATAGCGATAACGACGAGCAGCTCTATCAGGGTAAAGCCACGGGATTTCCCGCTTCCAGCCTGACTGCCGGCAACCAGCGTTTTCGATTTCCGATTGTTACGGTTTGCGTTTTTTGTGGGTTCCATTTTTCCGGCCTCCCGTTGCGTTGTTGGTTATCCAGAACAGTTTCTTGTTTTTTTGATCCGGTTTGATTTTCTCAAACGGCCCGACAACAACCGGGATTCCCTTATCTTCGGATAGCGAATAAGGCTTTCCGTTGACCGTTACCTTTGTAACTCCCGCAAAGCCGGGCAGTTCGAGTCGCTTGCCCTTGGCGGCTCCCATTAGCTGAATGTCAATCGATTCGCCGTTGCGTGTGATGGTAAGGAAATCAACCTTACTGTCAGCCCGCACGATGCCTTTGACATCGCTGCCGGCAACCAGCAAGACCCGCTCGACTTTCCCGCTCCGCCGGCTGACAAGGGCGCAATCACCATCGGTTTGCTTGCCTTTGCGGAGGTAGCTGTCAACCCGGTCGTCGCCGATTTTCACCACGCCGTCCTTAAAGGATACCGCAGGACGGTTCGTCCCCATGAAGGGATACATCAGCGTCGTAAATCTTAATTTTGTCTTTGCGGGCGGGTTGGGATCCTGGCGGTAGCATGCGACATGCCCGCCGCATGGCGTATCGGCGATAAGCGACAGGGAAACGTAATGCTCGCCGCCGTCGGGAATCACGAGTATGTTGCCGATGTCGGAATCGTTGGTGTAGAAGGACAAGTCCTTTCCATTTTTGCCCATCCAGCGAAGGCGGGAAGCCCCGTCGCCCTCCGCGGCCAGTTCGGCCTGCTTACCGCCGACTACCACCGACCGGGAATTCAAATGCCAATACGCCCGCGCTATTGTCGGGTGGCGATGCGGTACGGAGACGTCGTCGTCGATTATCCAGTAATCGCCCTTGACGAACAGAATCCGCCGGTGCATTTTCGCCTTCCAGCGGGCTCGTACCGCACCCTCGGCCAGGTCAAAACTCTCCGACCTCAACCAGCGTTTGAGTTTGGGGTCCTGGCTGTTTTCGCAACCGGCAAACTCGATAATGTTGTGCGCTCGGACACGACGCGAGTAGTCTATGTGAGAAGGACGCGAATAGCCCCACATTCCCGTATCGACGATAAGAGGGCGCCCGAAAGCGTAAAGGTCAACGTTCAACGCGCT
>JAIORC010000372.1 GCA_021108335.1 Phycisphaerae bacterium | reverse complement strand
CAGACACAAGCAATCCTTTCCACTCAAAAGACGAGGGGTATTCTACGCCCTGAGCGGCAGCATTGAAACCCCGAAATGCCGCTGATGGATTCCCCGGTTACGCCTCGGGTGGCCTGGGTTTGTAACCTGTGCAACTTCCCACAATGTCGGGTGGCATGGAAACCCCGCGTTTTTTGCGGGGTAGCCATGAAAGAACGATTCACAATTTCTGCGACATTCTTCGAACCTAGCGCGGCGGCCATCCCTGGCCGCCACGAAAATGGCGCATGGGTAGCACAGGTTTGCAACCTGTGCCGTGGTGGCCTGGGAAGGCCACCACGCTATGAATACACACCGGCCACGCGAAACGGAAACTACACGACGTGGGAGCAAACTATGCCACCCGAAAAACGCGTGGGTGCAAGCACCCACCCTACAAAAACTGGGAAGGGCACCACGCTATGAATACACACCAGCCATGCGGAACGGAAACTACATGACGTGGGAGCAAACTATGCCACCCGAAAAACGCGTGGGTGCAAGCACCCACCCTACAAAAACTGGGAAGGGCACCACGCTATGAATACACACCAGCCATGCGGAACGGAAACTACATGACGTGGGAGCAAACTATGCCACCCGAAAAACGCGTGGGTGCAAGCACCCACCCTACGGCTTGCTTGCGGGCCGGGTTCGTGCCATAATCGCGCCTATGAAATTAGCTACATGGAATGTTAATTCGATACGATCACGTCTGGATCGGCTGATTGCGTGGCTGGGCAAGCATCGGCCTGACGTTCTCTGCCTGCAGGAGTTGAAGTGTCAGGACTTTCAGTTTCCGTATGAGGCGATAGAGGCTGCGGGTTATTACGCCGCGGTTTTCGGGCAGAAGGCCTACAACGGCGTGGCGATTCTCTCCCGCAGCGAACCCGCCGACGTGCGGCAAGGCCTCGGCGACGGCGTCGACGATTCCCAGGCCCGGCTGATCTCGGCAGACATCGACGGCGTGCGGGTTATCTGCGTCTACATCCCCAACGGCGCGGAGCTTCACTCGGAGAAGTATCTCTACAAGATCGACTGGCTGGGACGGCTGGGCGAGATGCTGGGGCGCGATTTCTGTCCCGAGCAGCCGCTGATTCTCTGCGGCGATTCCAATGTGCTGATCCACGACCGCGACGCCGCCAATCCGGCGACGTGGCGAAGAACCGGCATCGGCTGCGACGAGGTGCGCGACGCATTTGGGAACGTCCGCGACTGGGGGCTGATCGACGTATTTGGCCGGAAGCATCCCAAAGGGGGCATTTATTCGTGGTGGGATTACCGGCAGTTGAGCTTCGCGATGAACAACGGCATGCGGATCGATCATATCCTCGCCACCGCCCCACTGGCCCAGCGGTGCACGTCCGCCGAAATCGATCGCGACGAGCGAAAAGGCCAAAAACCGTCCGACCACGCGCCAGTCGTAACAATCTTCGAGTAAAAAAATTATCCGCCGCAAGATGGCAATTCTCGGAATATCCACCTTAGTAGCAAAGGTTCCCGGCGAAATCTAACGCCCCGCTATTCGTAATTGCCGCCAAACTATGAGGTTAGATACTTACTTGCCTGTGTTAGAGAAATATTAAGAAATTCCATATTTTGTGGTTGAAGTCGTACAGAGGACACAATATATTGGGTTTCACTGTCGTCAATCCATTGCGATTGCCGATATATGATAAGTATCAGGCGTATTGAGTGCGGTGGGTTTGTCCGGTTTATCAGTCGCTGGTTACTCGCTGGGAATTTTTTATTCTTTGATGTTCAACGCTGTATTGTCGTGCGCGTGTAACGCGTTTGGGCAAATCGGGCGGTGAGCGATTCAGTAGAGAAGGAGCTTTACGATGTTCGAACGGATTCGAAAACGCGATGGTCAGATTGTTGATTTCCAGGCCGAAAAAATCACCCGGGCAATTTTCAAAGCCGCGGTCGCAGTTGGCGGCGACGACTACGACAAAGCCGAGGCCCTCTGCCACGAAGTTCTCGATATCGTATCCCGCAAGATCACCAATCGCGTACCGGAGGTCGAGGAAGTTCAGGACATCATCGAGAAGGTTCTCATCGAGAACGGCCACGCCGCCACCGCCAAGGCGTTTATTCTCTATCGCGAGAAGCGTAAAGGTTCGCGGCAGCTCAACGCCCTGATCGGCGCGACTATCGGGATGTTCAACGATTACCTCCAGGATCGCGACTGGCGGGCCAAGGAAAACGCCAACACGCAGAAGAGCATCAACGGCCTGAACAATTACGTCCGCGAATTTTTCACGATGAACTACTGGCTGCACGAGGTATACCCCAAGGAAGTTCGCGACGCCCACGAATCCGGAGCCGCCCACATTCACGACCTTGGATTCCTCGGGCCTTATTGTGCCGGCTGGGATCTCCGCCAACTGCTGACCGACGGCTTCGGCGGCGTCGCCGGCAAGTGCGAATCCAAGCCCGCCAAGCACCTGCGGAGCTTCCTCGGGCAGATTATCAACTCCACCTTCACCACGCAGGGCGAATGCGCCGGCGCGCAGGCATGGAGCAGTTTCGACACTTACTGCGCCCCGTTCATCCGCTACGACAAACTCACTTACGAGCAGGTCAAGCAGGCCCTTCAGGAGTTCGTATTCAACATCAACGTTCCCACCCGTGTCGGCTTCCAGTGCCCGTTCAGCAATTTGACGTTCGACCTGACCGTACCGTCTACGCTTAAGGATCAGGCTGTGATTATCGGCGGGAAAATCGTGGACGCCAACTACGGCGACTTCCAGGCTGAGATGGACATTTTCAATCGCGCGTTCTGCGACGTGATGAAGGAGGGCGACTCGAAGGGGCGGGTCTTTACATTCCCGATTCCGACAATCAACATCAGCCGCGATTTCGACTGGAACAGCCCCTCGGCCAACGCGTTCATGGAGATCACCGCGAAGTACGGCATTCCGTATTTCGCCAATTACGTCAACTCCGACCTTTCGCCGGAGGACGCGGTTTCGATGTGCTGCCGCCTGCGGCTGGACGTTACCGAGCTTCGCAAGCGAGGCGGCGGGCTGTTCGGCAGCAATCCTCTGACCGGCTCTATTGGCGTGTTCACCATCAATCTGCCACGTATCGGCTACCAGGCCCGCACGAAAGAAGAATTCAAGACCCGCCTCGCCGAGCTGATGCAGGTCGGCAAGATACAGTTGGAAATTAAGCGGAAGATTATCGAGGAACAGACGGAAAACGGCCTGTATCCGTATTCGCAAAACTACCTGCGGAGCGTCAAGATGCGCACGGGCGAGTACTGGACGAACCACTTCAACACGATCGGCCTTATCGGCATGAACGAAGCCATGATGAACTTCATGCAAAAGGGCATCATCTCTGCCGAGGGCAAAGCCTTCGCCGAAGAAATCATGCAGTTCATGCAGGACGAGTTGCAGGAAATCCAGACGGAAACCGGGCATTTTTACAACCTCGAAGCGACGCCCGCCGAAGGTACCAGCCATCGGCTTGCCAAGCTGGATCGCAAGAAGTATCCCGAGATTCTCACTGCCGGCGGCGAGACGCCGTACTACACGAATTCCACGCAGTTGCCTGTGGGTGAGACCGACGACCTCTTCGAGGTGATGGAGCATCAGGATGTGCTTCAGTCGATGTACACCGGCGGCACGGTGCAGCATTTGTTCCTCGGGCAGAAAATTGACGATCCGGAAATGTGCAAGAGGCTGATACAGAAGATTTTCATCCGCTACAAGCTGCCATACGTTTCGATTACGCCGACCTTCAGCATCTGCAACGACCACGGATACATCGCCGGCGAGCATTTCGCCTGCCCGCAGTGTGGGGGCAAGACCGAAGTCTGGAGCCGCGTAACCGGCTATCTCCGTCCGGTGGAAAATTACAACGCCGGCAAGCGGGCCGAGTACGACGAACGCAAAACATACAGCATGCCGGAACCGGCAGTCATGGGATAATGGATTACCCCAAGAGAATCGTCAGGGAACGACTATGAGAATCGCAGGATTGGAAAAAAATTCGATCGTTGATTATCCGGGCCATATGGCCGCGGTGCTGTTCACGCCCGGCTGCAACATGGACTGCTACTACTGTCACAATCGCCACCTGCTGGCCCCGGGGGAGGAAGACCCGACACTGGACAGCGGCAACGTGATGAACTTCCTGCGACAACGGGTGGGATTCCTCGACGCGGTGGTAATTTCCGGCGGCGAGCCGACACTCCAGAAAGACCTCGCTGCCTTCATCGCGGACGTTAAAGACCTCGGCTATGCCGTCAAACTGGACACGAACGGTACGAAGCCGTGGGTAACGCGGTCGCTGATCGAAGACGGCCTGGTGGATTTCGTAGCCATGGACATCAAGGCCCCGCGAAGCCGATATGAAGAAATCGTCGGCCGGGGCGTAAACCTCGACGCCATCGAAGAATCCATCGACCTGCTGATGAAAGACGATATCGACTACGAATTCCGCACGACGTTCGCCCCGGAGTTGCAGACATCGGATATTCTGCGGATCGCGCGGCGGATTCACGGCGCGAGGCAGTACGTGTTGCAGCAGTTCCGCCCGCCGGGGTTGGGCGTGGACATGTTCGGCCTGGTGGATTCCGCCAAACCGCACGAGACTGCGTACGTATACAAAACGGCAAAATTGGCGGGCGTGTTTGTTGAACAGTGCCTTACCCGCGGGCTGGACGTTCCCGCCGAGGTCGCCGGCAGTTACGTTTCCGACAGCAATGAAGAATTCGACAAGAGCACCCTTTCCATAGACGAGACCTGGCAGTGATTTTCTCGGATCGACAAATCAAAGATTCGCTGGCATCGGGGCGTATCGTCATCACGCCGCCGCCGGCTGACGAGCAGTTTGCCCCGTCAGCGGTGGATTTGCACGTCGGTGACGAGTTCAAGCGGTGGAAGTCGCCACCAGCCGGCATGATGCAGCAACTGCGGCTGACCGACGTGAACATCCCGGATTACTCGTCATTCATGGAAGATTTGCCGCGCGAAGACGACGGCAGCGTGGTGGTTCTGCCGCACGCGTTTGTGCTGTCGCAGACGCTGGAGCGGGTAACCCTGCCGGCTAACAGCCTGCTCGCCGCCCGCGTCGAGGGTCGCAGCAGCTACGCCCGGCTGGGGCTTGTCGTGCACATGACCGCCCCGACCATCCACGCCGGCTTCGAGGGGAACATCGTGCTGGAAATGATGAACTTCGGGCCTTTCCCGCTGCGAATCGATCCAGACAAGACCCTCCTATGCCAATTGATCTTCGAAGAACTCGGCAGCGATCCGGCCTGCGCGATCAACACTCCCTTCCAGAATCAATCCGGCGTCCTGGGCGAAAAGTAAAACCGCGTGGGTGCAAGCACCTTGGGGCTGACACCCAGAATGTCTAATATGACTGAAAAGCAGGCTGTAGGCTTGCAGGTTTTACCTCTGGCCTCCTGCCTTACTCCCTTATTTTCCCGGAGGGGTTTTGCCCGCTTTAAGTTTGTTCATCTGGATTAGCGTGGCTTTGTGTTTCGGGTCCAGATGGAGTGCGTACTCGTAGCATTGCTTAGTCTCTTTCTCCTTGCCGATGGCGGAATACGCATTGCCAAGCAGGCAATGCAGCGTTGCTACTTTGGGATGGCTTTTCTGGGCGTAATGGAGAACTCGCAGCGCTTCGTCGGGTCGTTTCTGGCGAATCAGTGCCAATCCCAGCAACAGGGACGCGTCGAGGTGGGCCTTATCGATTCGCCGGGCCGCATTCGCCGCTTTGATCACTTCAATCATGGTGGCGGTCATGGCGGCGGGGTCGTCTTTCAGCATATTCGCCTTCAGCATATTCGCCTTGGCCAGGCTCGCCCAATAGTCGGCATTCTTTGGGGATTTCTGCGTAGCCGCTTTGAAGGCGTTCACCGCACTATCCGCCCTGCCCCCGCCAATCGCGTAGTAGCTGTCTCCCAATTTTGCATAAATCCAGCCAGGCGGATCATACCCCTTGACCCTGAGGAGCGCCTCGATGGTCGTGGCAGCCCTTGTGTAGTCTTCAGCCGCGAAATACGCCGTCGCCAGCATCTCCTTGTATCGCTTGTTCTCGTGATCCAAGGCGATTGCCTGTTCAAAATGCCTAATTGCATTTTTCGGCTCTTTGAGCATCATCGCAATTCTTCCGGCAACCTCGTAAGGCCCGGGGCGTTCGGCAAGTTTCAGGTGCCGTTGGAGATAATCCTGGGCCTGCCGGACTTCGCCCATCTCGACCATAACCTCCGCGGCGGCAACAACCGGTAGTATATCGGTTTTATTCTGCTGGAACGAAAGCCTGTAATTCTCCAGCGCCTCCTCAAGATGGCCCTGTTTTTGAAGGATTACACCCCCAAGGTAATACACATTCGCCGAGGTGGGCTGTTGTTGTTTGAGAATCTGCAGTTCTTTTTGAGCGGCTTTGTATTCCCCCGACTCGATGTAAATCTTTACCAGGAGCGTTCGGATATCGGCATTGTCTTTATCGTGTTCCTGGGCCTCGAGGGCTTTTGCCTTGGCCGCTACCAACTCCCCCGCCTCACGGTCCTGGCAAGCCATCTTGTATAACCTCGAAGCACGCGTCCGCGACCAATTCTCCATTGACTGTTTTTGGGTCTCTTCCGGACCCGGCAACTGGCAACCCGCAAACATAACTGACAAAATCACCACCGATACCATGTATCTGGCCATTACTCACTCCCGGTTAAATAATAGGTTTCCTTACCCACTGGCGCCATCCGTGGCCCCGGGCGAATCTAGTCCTGCATCAACTCTTCCCACTTGATTTTGGCTGTTTTGTGGGAGGGCATCCAGTAGTCGGACTGCGAGGTATTCGACAATGCCGACTGTCTTTTGGCAATATTCTGCCTGGAGACATTTGGCCTGGTTGCCTCTGTATCTTGTTTCTTTTCAGTCGAGACTGCCGAGCTTTTCTTAGCGGCAGTCGCTTTGAGTTTCTTCCTGGCTTCTGAAAGCGGCATGATTGCCATCGGACGGGGTTTAGCGTTAATCGGCTTGGGCTTAACCATGCCCTTGTCAGTAGCGTCAATCTTTAGATCCGAATTGGCAGGCTCTTTGGCCGGTTCGTCTTTGGCCGGCTCTTCTTTAGCGGGTTCGTCTTTGGCAGGTTCGT
>JAIORC010000087.1 GCA_021108335.1 Phycisphaerae bacterium | reverse complement strand
CGCTCCACCGCCGTCCGCCCAATCGCATCCCAGCCGACATCTATCGAAACCGGACGAGGCGAAAGCGAACTCAACAACTCCCGATCATTATCGCAGGAAATTATCTCCACGTCCCGCCCTGGAACAATTCCCTTTGCAATCATGCGATGGTAAAACGCCACCGTCAGCATATCCAGTGGAACAAACAGACCCACCGGCTTCGGCATAGCCGCCATAAGCTCATCGAGTATCCCGTCGATAACCCGGTCGCGATCGGTATTTCTTTCACGCAAAGAGCGGAATGTGAAATTATTGTTTCCCACCCGTCGGACGGTAACTCCCGCCTGACCGGCAGTATCGCAAAACGCCTTCCCGCGAGGGCGGATAATCCATTTCGCCCGGAGCATATCCGCGTATGCGAGGCTCCGATAGCCCTTGCCCAGAAGATACTCCGCCGCAAGCCGACCGATCTTTGCATGATCCGGCCGAACGCGATCCCCCCACGCGTCAGGCCGATTCGCCTGGGCAGTCATCATCCAGACCGCCGGCAACCGCAACAGCCTGTCGGTAACCGCCTCGGACGGAAACGACCCGAAACCCATGATCCCGTCGATTTCGCCAGCCTTGACCGCCGGCGGCAAATCGTCCGGGCTATGCACCTCGGCAAAAAAAAGATTAAGCCGCCGCCCCGCCAAATGTTTCTGGACATTCCGCAAAAGCGTCGTCGCCGTCGAGGCCTTCGTATCCGTCATTTGCAGCAACGCGATGCTGCCGGTACGTATGCCCTTCCCAGCCTTGGGACGAGGACCCCGCCGACGGACGGGCGGAGTGTATCCCAACGTCTTCATCGCTTCCCGAACCACACGAACAGCCCGCGCCGAAACACTGGGGTGCCCGTTAATCACACGAGACGCCGTTGCGTAGGAAACTCCAGCCAATTTTGCTACTTCCGTCATCGACATACCAGGAACATAACCGATTTTGAGCACAATTCAAGCTATTATCCAATTATTATACATCAAACATTTACGCGTTTTCCTTGCTTTTTGTAGGCTGCGACAAAGCTAACTGGCATAAAACTATATTTTACCTTGTATATTTTACGCAATTGTGTATTTTGTACGGTGGTGATATATTGATGGAACCGGCTGTCGGAATATGAAAGGACCAATCATGGCCAGCAAATTAATCGGTGCACAGTTGTACACACTTCGTGAATATCTCAAGACCCCCGCGGACATGGCAAAGACTTTTAGTCGGCTTTCCGAGATGGGCTTCGGCATTGTGCAGGTTTCGGGATTGGGGCCGATTGACGCGACGGAGCTGAAAAAGATGCTGGACGACAACGGCCTGGCCTGCGTCGTTACCCATCGCAGCATGGACCAGATACACAATACCCAGGAAATGCTGGAATACCACCAAACCCTCGGCTGCCCGTACACCGCCCTGGGCGCGTTTCACAGTGATTCGCGGGAAGACTGGAAATCGTTCATCACGGAATTCAGCCGGCTTGGCAAAACCCTCGCCGCCGCCGGCCTGCGGCTGGGCTATCACAATCACAGCCATGAGCTGGCACCCTTCGGCGACGATCCGGCAAAGATCAACCCGCAGGAAAATCCGCTGCACCTGATGCTGGCTGAAGCTGACCCGTCAATCTGGTTCGAGATAGACACATACTGGATCGCTCACGGCGGCGGAGACCCTGCGGCCTGGATCGAAGCCTGCACCGGCAGAATTCCCGTAGTGCACGTCAAGGATATGACGATAACGCCCGAGCGCGAACAGAAAATGTGCGAAATCGGCAGCGGGAATCTCAATTGGCCGCGTATTCTGGACGCCTGCAAGAAGGCCGGTGTGGAATACTACCTCATCGAACGAGACGCCGGCGACGTGGACGCATTCGAAAGCCTGAAGATCAGCCTCGAATACCTCAAGTCAACAGGCCTGGAATAAAGAGAGCCCACAAAAACTTTTTCGTCCCAATTATTCCCGGCATTTTTGAACAAAATGATATGGAATGGATTGACATGTCATCTTCGGCTGCCTATAATTAAATGTGGAAGTAGGATTGTGAAGCTTTCTTTATCCAAGCTATCATTGTTAAATCTGCAATTCATAATATCCTCCTTGCTTCACTTCCTTATTCCAAGAAGGTTTTTGTGTGTGCTGACTGTGCGTGGAACGAAATGACAGAGCGCGCGGCGGGTACGGGTTTACACCACAGCCTTCTTGGTTACTTGACGATAGCTATGGATTTCGTGTAACCTTTTCGGTTATCGGGTCTGCATCGAAACTTTTTTTTGTTTCGCATGTTTACTTTGAGATAATGGCAACATATTCGGATATTCCGGCGGGTTTTTCCCACCGGTATGGCATTGACAAGTAAAAAGTGTCCTGCGGCTTGGCTCGGGCGATTGGCGTCGGGGCGGTCAAGGGAATGGGAATTTGCTTTAGCGGCTGTGGCAACCACTGCTGTTGCGTGTGTTTGTGGTTATTTCGCGATCGCTATTTTCGCTATCATTACAATTTTCCACTTTGCTGCAAATGTATGTGGAGTAGTGGAATACAGAGCCGTGGAAGCAAAATCCAAGAAAGGAGTGCTATCATGAGACGCACGAAAGGTTTTACCCTGATTGAGTTGTTGGTGGTTATTTCCATCATCGCCTTGTTGGTCATGATTCTGGTGCCCAGCGTTACCCGGGCAATGGAACAAGCCAGGCGAACAGTGTGCATGACGAATCTCAATGGTCTCAGCAAATCTACCAAGATGTATGAAGCTGAGCATGACAGATCCCCAGCCATGCAAAATACGGCTAGTTGGGCAATTGGCAATTCCAACGCAGACCCAAGCGTGGAGGCCGACCTGGCCACTTTCTGGTCAAACCAGGCAGGCAGCAACCTGCAATCGCTCTACCTGCTGGTACTTACCGACCTGTCGGAAAATACTTTCAAGTGTCCTTCGGACAAGACTTGGGTAAAAGCCACGCGAGCCAGCAGCGAATTTGGTTTTTCGGATTGGATAAACAGTTCGTTTGCATTTCAGATCACGGATACTGGATTCCATTCGGCTTTTGGCAAAAGCAGCCAACAGGGTTCCGTTATTGTTGCCGCAGACAAAGCTACACAGACTTCCGGCGCTCCAGATACTCAAAAGCCCAATGCTAATCATGGCTGGGAGTATATCAATTTGCTGGATGCCGCTGGTACTGTCTCCAAATCAAAATGGAAAGACAGCACCGACAATGAGGGCAACTACAACAATTTCGGTTCCAGCGAGGATGACATCTACGTCGATGGCGGCGGAACGGAAAGTACCTCCGTTCCCAAATCCAATCTGGCGCCGAATGATTCATTCCTCTACAGTAAGTAATTGGAATAATTTCTGAATTGGTTTGTTCCAGGGCGGCCCGAGTAATCGGACCGCCCTGTTTTTTGCGCCGGACTATGGTGTGTACGAGTTGTTGAAGACTTTTCAAGGGAGCCTCTAAAAATTGCTTTCGTCGCGAGAACGAGCGAAATTGTTGTGGGCAAGGCGGAGGGTTAAAATCGCCGCAGGCGTCCCCGGGGGACGTCGAGGACGATTTTGGCCCGACAACGCCGCCCGCGGCAATTGCAGCCGTTCGTAGCAGAAATGAATTTTTAGAGGTTTCCTCGAATCGCTTATGGAATATTCGGGCTGGTCAAATCTCGCATCGCCGGATACAATACTCGGCATTCGGCTGGAACAGCCTGTTAATCGATATTTTGCAAAGTACAAAGGCGCAGACCATGCAACGAATCTGCCTGTTGGTTATCCTGGCCGCCGCTTCGCTGACGACAGTCGGCTGCGGCGTGGATCAAAGTTCGCAATACCTCAGCGGTATTCGAAAGGAAAACGGACTTGTTATTATCCTGCCCGGCATCGAAGGGGAGAGCGGATTCAATCACAATATCCGCACCGGGTTGGCCGCGGCAGGCTGTTTCCGCGCGATGCCCATTTACAATTGGGGTCTGCCGATACCCGGCCTTGGATTGCTGGTAAACCAGTCCAATGTCATCGGCAACCGCATCGCCGGATCCAATATCGCCAAAATGGTGGAGAAATATCAGGACGCCTACCCGGGCAGGCCGGTGTTTCTTGTCGGGCATAGTGGCGGAGGGGGCGTGGCGGTGTTTGCCGCTGAAGGCATGAGTAAGGGCAGGCAGTTGGACGGCCTGATACTCTTGTCAGCCAGTATTTCCGCGGATTACAATCTCACAAAGGCGATGAGCCGCTGCAAAAACGGCATCGTGAACTTCTACAACCGCGACGACGCGGGCCTGCTGGGCGTGGGCACTGCTATCGTAGGCAACGTGGACGGTGGGCACGGCGCATCGGCGGGCCTGACGGGATTCTCGAAACAGTACGGCAAACTGCACCAGGTGCAGGTTACAAAAAGCATGACGTTCAGCAGCGGAGGAGGCACGCACGACGCGGCAACCCGTCCCGGCTTCGTCAGCAGATACGTCGCCCCGTGGGTACTATCCAGCGTCTGGCCGCCCAATATGTCTCTGACCTCGCTGGATGTCCAAATCACACAGAAAAACACCAAACCCTAACTGATGGTTGGAGAATTCGTATGATATCAAGGCAAACGATTATTTTGGCGTTATGCGCGGCATTGACTTGTGTGGCGTCCATTTCCTGTGTTGACCAGAACTCTTCCGATGCTGTGTCGAAGGATTCGGCAAAGCCGCCGCTGCCGACGATAAATTGTTATCGCGCAACCGGGCCCGGGCCTATTCAGTTGGATGGCTTGATTAACGAGTCCGCTTGGGAAAAAGCCCAAACCGTCAAGCTTCAGCTTAATAACGGCACCCCGCCTCGCTATGCGACGACTGTCCGGGTACTCTGGGACGATACATACCTCTACATGGCCTTCGATTGCGAAGACCCGCAACCATCGGCAAGCTTCAAAAAACATGACCAGCCGCTCTGGGAACAGGGGAATGTCGTAGAAGCCTTCATCAATCCGGCTGGGAAAGGCCGAAAGTATTACGAATTCCAGATCAATCCGCTGAATACGAAAATCGACCTCTGGATCGACCTTACCAGAGAGTCTGGCCTGAATTGGAAAATTAATCGGGTATGGAATGCCGAAGGCTGGCGGAGTGCGGTTAATATTCGCCGCAAGTCAAAGCGAGGCCCGGCGATTGGGTGGTCCGTGGAAACGGCTATTCCATTGAAGAATTTCAAAACATCGCCGCACCAGCCTCCCAAAATTGGCGACGTCTGGCGAATCAATTTCTATCGCTACAATACCATAATGGAAAATGACGTCCAAAAACAGAAAGCATACGCGTGGTCGCCCACATATGGCGGGTTCCACAAACCTTCGATGTTCGGCTATATGCGATTCAAATAATCAAGGAAGCCTCATCAAGGTCAGATTCCGGTAGACTACGCCGCCTGTTCAGGAAAAAAATTTAATGACGGATTTGCTGGTTTCGATTTTCCCGATAGCGCTGTTGATCTACCTGATGACTCGCAGGAAGTCCGTGCCCTCGCACCATGCCCTGCCGTTTGTCGCAGGCCTGATGTATGTGCTGAAGCTGACTTACTTCGCTGCCCCGCTGGACGAAATCAACGCCACCGTCGTCGCCGGGTTCCTGACAGCCTGGACGCCGATTCTCATTGTCTGGGGCGCAATATTTCTGTTCCGCACGATGGAGCGATCCGGGGCGATGGCTGTGATCCACACCTGGCTGGACTCGGTAACTCGCAACCGCGTAGCCCAACTGATGATCGTCGGCTGGGCGTTCGCATTTATGATCGAGGGAGCAAGCGGATTCGGCACGCCGGCAGCACTGGCGGCACCGATTCTTGTCGGGCTGGGTTTCCCGCCGGTGCGCGTCGCCATACTCTGCCTGATAATGAACTCCGTACCGGTCTCGATGGGAGCGGTCGGCACGCCGACGTGGTTCGGTTTTGCCGAGTTGGGCCTCACTCAGCCCGAGATGCTGGAAGTGGGCTTCAAGAGCGCGATCGTCCACGGCGCGGCGGCTTTGGTGATTCCGATCATCGCACTGCGGTTTATCGTGTCGGGCAGGGAAGTCCGCAAGAACTGGCTGTTCGTCTTCCTGAGCATCCTCACATGCGTTGTACCGTACATTATCCTGTCGAAGTTCAGCTACGAATTCCCAGCCGTGGTCGGCGGCATGATCGGCCTGCTGAGTTCCGTATTTCTCGCGAGCAAGGGTATCGGGCTGGACGGCTCGGCTGGCGAATCGAGCCCCCGCGATCACACAATCGCCCCGCCGAGGGGGCGACTTATCCGGGCAATGTTCCCGCTGTGGGGCACGGTGGCGATACTCATTATCACGCGGATTCCGCAGATCGGACTTCGCGGGCTGCTCAACGCGACCAGCCCATGCTGGAGCCGCTCCTTCGGTACGCTCGGCGAGATCGGCATAACGCCGTCGCTCGTGCTTTCGTTCGAGCACATCCTGCAAACCGACGTCGGCTGGAATATGAAAATGCTGTTCGTCCCGGCGATCATCCCGTTTTTCGTGATCTCGGCAGTCTCGTTTTTTGTGCTGAAAATGAACCGCAAGTCGGTCGCGGCGGTGTGGCGAGACTCGGCCAGCCAGATCAAGCACCCCATGTACGCACTGATCGGTGCGCTGATATTCGTAAAACTCCTCATGGCTGGCGGCGAAAACTCGTGCGTCATGATCATCGGCAAAGCACTGGCCGATGCAACGGGCAAACACTGGCAACTGGCATCTTCGTACCTCGGGGCACTCGGCGCATTCTTCGCCGGCTCGAACACTGTTTCGAACCTCACCTTCGGCGGCATTCAGGACACAATCGCCCGGGATACTTCGCTCTCGCTTAACCGCACGACGATTCTCGCCATGCAGTCCGTCGGCGGAGCGATGGGCAATATGGTCTGCATCAACAACATCGTCGCCGTCTGTTCCGTCCTCGGCCTCACCGGCAAGGAAGGCTTCATAATCAAACGAACCGTCATCCCCGTAATCATCTACGGCATCATCGCAGCCGTCATCAGCCTGATGCTCTAAAACGGGGACAGACCCCGTTTCCCCGTTGTGTTTATCGCAGTTAGCGGTACAATAACACCATGTCTCGAATAGCCCGTGTCGTCATCCCGGATATGCCGCACCACGTTACCCA
>JAIORC010000028.1 GCA_021108335.1 Phycisphaerae bacterium | reverse complement strand
GGACAGGGTCTTTCAAGGAAAAAGCACCTAAAACCCGTGGCTTATTTCGGACAACTACAACTACAGGGATCAAGAATGTATCCTTCGGCGGTCGCAATTTGATTGCTTTTCCTATTCGTTCCGCTGTATCGAGCTTGATGAACAGTTGGCAGGTTTTCTTGTCATAAAAAATGATATCTTTTGTGGTTAGCAACGGCGTCTTTGCCGGAATGAGCTTCTTTAGCGGCAAATTCCTTGCTTCCGGCCCGGCAAGTTTCTTGTCCGCCAAGAGATAGACGCCTATGGTCGGCCAATCGGTTGATTTGCTGGTGGAACCTGTTTGAATGGCTGGCTCAGCAGCAAGCATAACCGAGGCCAACAATAACAAGGGAACGATAGTAAGCAAATGTTTCTTCATAACGTGGTTCTCCTCTCGGTAAGGACTCTTTCTATTAGACTGCACACAATCCAGTTTGTTTCAATCTGAAAAAACTTTTTGATTCTTTTTTCCGAAGAATGTCGCTCATGTCCCAATTCCCAGGCCGCTGAAGCTACCTTCTTCGTAGACCTTCTCGACATAAACAGCAGCGGGTTGTTTTACTATGGTTTTGGCGGCGGTGTCTTCGGTGTCGGCGTAACGTACCCAGAGGAACTCCCAGCCCTTTTTGTCGATACCGGTGATGCTGCCGATGGTCAGGCCGGTTTTGTTCGGGCTGGCGGCGAAGCGGAAGGTTATCTCCCAATCACCACCGCCGCGTTTTGAGCCGCTCGCACCCAGGCACAGACACTCGCCGGCGGCGCAGCCTTTGAAGGCGGCATTATTCGTCTTGCCGGTCAGGGCGAAATACGCAGCCTTGTCCACGTCGCCGTCGGCGATGTAGTGCGTCTCCGAAAAGTTATAGACCGGCACGGAGATGTCCACGCCCTCGACGCTGTCGTGCGTAACGCCTATCGCGCCTTTGAAGTTCGGGGCGGTCTGGCCGGTCGGGGCGTATCTGTTGACTGTGGACAGGCTCTGCGTGATATGCTGCGAGCCGCCACCGGTGTCGAATGAAAAACTGCTGTCGCCGGTTTCCGGGATTTGGGGAACTGTATTTTGCAGGGGAGCGTAAGGTGCGGTGCCCTCCCATTTGCAGAAGTCGGCGTTGCCGGAATCGATAGATTCTTTAACTGGGTCTACGCTGCACTTGCCCCGCGTCATGCTGTTGTGCGTGGCCGAGGCGGTAGATTTTAATGCCGCCAACGCTTCGGCGTCGGAGGCAGTACCGGTGATGAGGTAGATCAGCTCGGCGGAATCATCCGTTACCTGGCGGCTTTCTGGTTTTTCAACTACTGTTATGGCCATAAAGGTTTCCTATGCGAACGCCAGCCCGCCGGATTGGGCGGACTGAACGAGCTTTTTAGTATTCTTTGCGGTTTCTTCACTGGCCTTGGCGGTGCGATCTGCAGCGTTGCCAGCCTGCAGGCCTCGGAGGGCGGAAGCGTTAAACGTACCCTTGACGCCGATTTTCTTGGCCTGCTTTGCAATAGCGTCGCCGATGTTAATTCCGGCCAGGGCGTTTTCGACCTGGTCGATGATATCGCCTTCCGGCCCATCAAGCCTGCCGGGGCCTTGATCGTCGTCTTTGTCCCGGCGTTTTTGCCTGGCAGCGGCGATGGCGTCGTCGCGTTCTTTACGCAGGCTGGCGAGGCGTTTTGTAAGTGCGGCGTTTTCCTCGTTGGCGATCTGGTCGGCAGCTTCCTGCAGGAGACGCTTGTTCTTATCCTGCCGCTCGTAGAAAGCGTTGGCCTCTTTATCAATTTTCTGGCGGTCGGCTTGTCGCTCGGCTTCCCGTTCGGCGAGCTTACGTTGCTGCTCGTTTTCAATGCCCGCGATGGCCTTTTGCTTTTCCTGCTCGACGAGCTTGTTTTCGGCTTCGAGGTCGATAGAGTCGTCAAACAGGCTCTTGATCCAGTTCCAGGCCTTTTGGGCTCCAGACTTGATACGCTCCCATGTCTTCTGGAAGAATCCCACGAAGCCGTACCACGCCTTCGAGAAAAACGCCGTCGTCTCGGCCCAGCCGATTTCTAACCATTCCCAGACCTTCCGGGCGACCTTCAGCCCGCCGTAAAAAGCCTCGGCAAATATCTTCACGAACCCGGCCTTGAAGTCGATCCAGATACGCCGCAGGCTTTCGGTGCCCTTGACCCACCATAGCTTCAGCGTGCCCCAGAGGATTTCGGCAGCCAGGCCGATATCGCCCGCCGCCAGGGCATCGGAGATACCGCCGAACGCCTTGATGGCGTCGTTCTTGAGGGCGGTAAACTTATCGCCCAGCCAGCCGAGGGCTTTGCCGCCCGCGTCGGTCGTATATATAAGGTATGCGCCCAACACCCCAAGTGCGGCGATAACCATACCGATCGGCGACACGAGAAACGCTATCGCGACGCCGAAGGCCTGGAACATCGCCGCCGCAGCCGTAACGGTGGAAATAAGCACACCCAGCATTGTCCCAAGCGAACTGATAATAGTGCCGAGAACAACCAGAGCGATACCGCCGGCGACGACGGCAGCCGCGACCTTCAGTACGGTAACGATCAATTCCCGGTTATTCTTTATCCAGCCGGAGATTTTGACCGTCACGCCCGTCATTGTTTCGGCAACCTGCTGCAATACCGGCGCGAGGGCGGAGCCGATGTGAAAAACGCCCATCTTGACGACCTTCCAGAGCGAATCCATCGCGTCGGTGAATTCCTCAGCCGCCTTGGCGTCTTCCTTGCTCATCGTCAAGCCAAGCTCGCGGGCCTTCTTCTGCAGGGCGGTAATGCCAGCCGCCCCGGCCTCGAACATCGGAAGCAAAGCGGTGCCGGCCCGTCCGAACAAAGACATGGCAATCGCCGCCTTTTTTGTCGGGTCTTGAACCTGCCCGATCTTATCGGCCAGCAGCTTGAATTGCTCTTCCGGCGAGAGGCCGTCCAGGTCTTTGTACGTCAAACCCAGGTCTTCCAACGCATCGCAGGCGGTGGAAAGTCCCCGGCCTGCATCGTAAATCGACCGCTGCATACGGCGGAAAGCTCCCTCCAGGGCAGACAGCTCCGTGCCGGTCTGGGAAGCTACGAATTGCATTTCGCTCAAAGCCTCGACCGACATCCCCGTCCGCCTGGCCATCTTCGCAACCTGGTCGCCGTAACTGGAAAAATATTTCGCCGCACCCGCAAGTGGGGCCAAGACTGCCGCGCCAAGCCCGGCAATCTTCAGCCCCATATTGCGGATGCGGTCGCCAAAGGCTTTAAGCCGCTTCTCCGCCCGGCGCAGACCGCGCACCAGCTTGGAGTCGTCAACGAAAAGCCCAACGAATGCACGACCTGCTCGAATACCCTGTGTTGAAGCCATTTTTTAATCCACCATTTCGATGTCAGAAATAAGAATTTCGGCAGTGGCCACTGCGGCTTTGTCCATAGGCATGTCGAGAGTTATGTTTCGACAAGGCAAAGATTGTCCGGTCTCTACGTCTACCAGGTTCGATTTCATAAGCACCAGGGCGTCGTCCGATTTTCGCTTCAACAAATCAGCCTTGGAAAACACTAATTTAATTTTTCGCTCAGTCATTTTACGAACCTCCTTCTTTCGCGTTTTCGGCGTCGATACGCTTATTCCAGTCGAACTTATGCAGCGTCCAGCCGTCGTATTTGCCGATCCAGAACCAGCCGCAGGGAATCATCGCGTTTCGCTCCCTGTCGTAGACCTCGCCTTTAACAAATCCGCCACAGGTGTTAGTGATCAAAATCGGCGCGTCGGGGTGCGGCTCGATGCTTGGTTTGAACATGTTGCTGCACCCGGTCAGAGTTAGCAGTATTCCAGATATCATCATCAATTGTACTAATCGTTTCATCGTCAGCTCCTGTCTGTTTAACGGTATTGTTCCTGCGAATCTCCCGGCCGATTGCCGGCAGCATTTTTGACAATAAAACTGCCAGCAACCGACCGAGGAAAGTAGCAAGTTTGGCTAAAAGGCCGGTCACGCCGAAACCTTAGGTTTGCTCAGCCCGCCGAAGCGGTCGAGTTCCGAGTGTTTGACCTGAATGCCTTGCCTGATCGACTCGATAATCTTTGCCGACGGCTGCTTGCCGTTGTTCGCTTCGGCGTAGGCTTTCAAAACGAACCGCAGGGCCGCGTCGAGCTTGGCCAGCCCCTTGTTGGTGTTGGGCGTATCATCCGGTAATTGCCGTTCCGCCAGCTTAATGCCGGTGATGATGGAGCCTTCGTATTTCTTCCAGGTTTCCACAAACGGGTTGTGGCGGCTGGACAGGAAAACGAAGAGTCCCATCACGGCTGCCCAAACCAGGGTAAAGCCGAACGGGGTGTTGAAGAATTTTCCGATAGCCTCAAAAATCGTGTCAATATTCATAGTGTTGAATCCTTTCTGGCCTCGAGGGCCTGTCGCAATAATGCGAGCGATTGTTTGTCGGCTTTGATGTGCCGACGGTCTGTGTTTGCGTAGGGGTTGAATTGTTCCGGCTTGAATGGCCGGGTCTTTTTCGGGTCGCGGTTGACGTTGGCGATCAGGGCCATGACGACGCTGGTATGCGTCCATCGTTCCCGGCCGAGGCCTTCAGCCATCCACAACAGTTGCCGGAGTGTCAGTTTTCGCGGGTCGAGGCAGAGGCTTCCGGCAATTCGCCAGACATCGCGCCAGAGACTATCGCGTCCACGTCCAGATTGTCGATTCTCGTCTCGATGGCTGTCACCGCGGCGTCGATCATCTTCATCTGCGTGGCGACTGCCTTGGCCCGGTCGGCCCGGCCTCTGCTCTGGAAAAAATCCACCAATTCCTCATAAAACGCCTTCTGTGCAGCCAGAATCGTTTGGCCGTCAAATGCGTTGCGGACATCGGCGGCGGTTACCTTATGGGCCTCGAACTGATCTTCCAGCAAGGCACAAAGCACTTCGCCGAGAAGAATCTCATCCGTCCCCAGCCTGGTCAAAAGCGGCGGGTCGCCGGCCTCGGGCTGGAGCAGATCGATATCCAGTTTGTCTTTGACGGCCATCGCCGTGCCGAGGGTCAAATTGATTGTCCAGGTGCGCCCGGCTGCGTCGGTAAATGTTTTCATTATTCGCCCCCACTTTCCGCACCATCTTCGATCCACTCTTCGAATACCGCCAGCTTGGCCGTTACGCTGACCGAGACGGACTCTTCCAACGGCTCGTTGCGGCTGAAATTAGTAATTGAAAAATCGCCGAACGGGCCTTCAGAATCGGCGGTGGCAAGCGGCCCGGTGAGGATGGCCAGGCGAACAGCACCTGCCGAGAGGAACGCATTTTTAATGGCCTCGAAGCAGCTATCGCCGGGCTTCCACTGCATCTCGAACTCGGCGGTGCATTCGCGAAGCGTCGGTGCCGTCGCCCGCCAGCCCTGGTTGGCCCGCGTGGTAACGTCGGCTTCGCCCGCTTCGAGGTTGAGCGTAACGTCCTTGACGTTGCTCATCTCAGCCAGGGCCGAAAGCGCAGCGCCCGCGGCTCCCTGGAAAATCTTGGCATTCATGCCCAGTATAAATTCAGCCATAACTAAAACTCCTTACTTGATTGAGTTTGCCCATAACCTGGGCAGTTGCTTTTGTTCTTTGGCAAACGCCGGCCCCATAAAAGGTCGCGCCCGGATTCGGGTTTTTGTCCGTTTGCCTTTGCGTTTAATTGTTGCTTTGCCGCCATATTCCAGCAGGCTCGGCGCTTCGCCGCGATTGTTCCGGCTAAGTTTTGCCGGGCCGATGATTACACTGCGGTTTGCCGGGTCGTAACCGAACCATATAAACTTCTTCAACAGGCCGGTATGACTGCTCGGCGGCGAACCTGGCTTTGAAGCTTTCTTACGCTTGCGGATGGATTGCTTCGCCGTCCGCCGGACAAACGCCCCGAACCTCGAAAACACCCGCCGCGTCGTGCGGTCAACCGCCTTCTTCACGGTTTTGGCATTGAAGAAGAACTTCGTCATTTTCATGTCGATCATTTCATGGCCCGGTATGTAACGGTCAAAACGCTGGTGAAAACCCGTTGCTCGGCTAAGTGTTCCGGGGCGTATGGCGGGTCGTTCTTCGTGTTGACCCAAACGGCCCACGGCGAAGCCGCCAACGGCCGCCTGCGGAGATAATCGGCAATCTCGTCAACCAATGTGCCCATCGTCTCAACCTCGGTTTCCATATCGCAGCCGGAAGGTAGTTTCTGCTGAATGCCGATGTCGATTGCGAAGTCATACTGACAGACGCTCCGCGTCGAGCCATTGATCTCGATAGTCTTGGGCACGACCGTTATTTTCAGTTCCGCCAGTTCCGACAATTCGTAGGCAGGCAGGACTTTCCGCAGTGCGATAAAATCCCGGCTGAAAGTGCCCGGATCGGCGGCGTTCAGTTCGGCGGTTACTGCGTCGGCGATGTTGATAATCAGAGCCAAAGGTATTTCTCCTTTCTTACAAGGGTGTATCCGATATAATTGAGGTATGAAGAGTTCTTCTCCCGCCCTCGGTTGGAATTTTAAGATTGCAGGCCTGTTGTTCCTGGTCGGGCTTGTCATTCAGGCCATTGTGTTACCTTCTTTGTCTCATGAAGGGTCCTTCAAAATGCAGATAGCGTGGGCAATTGATCTTCTGGTTGCCTTCCGCTTTCTGGTGGCTTATTTGCGAAAAGAAACGGGTATGGGTTGGATTTTCTATTCGCTATTATGTATTGCAGTCACGCCTTTTCTTGAAATCCTTGTAGCTGTTTGGCTTCGCTAACCCACTATCCATGTAGCCAAGGCTGTCGCCAGAGCGGTTACGATGGCTCCAAGTATCAGCCATATCAATTTGCCCTGACGTTTGGCGTCCTGTTCGAGCCGATCCAGACGAAGGATAATCCCCGGCTTGCCGTTGCCGCGAATAGCCTCGTCCAACCGGTCGAGTTTTCCGTGAAGTACCTCGAAATGTTTTTCTATAAAAGGTTCGCTCATCAAACTGCTCCTACGTCTTTCGTGTGAATGCGTAATGTCGTGCGGTATGGATCGCTCCATCGCCAGCAGGATTGCCCGGCAAGGTTCATCACCTCATAGCGCCTGCCGGTGGCAATGATTACATCTCCGGCTTCCGGCTCGATGCCCAAAGCTTCGGCCAGTACCAGGAAGTCGATCATGCTCGCGCCGATGGTGGCTCCGTAGTCGTCGGCGACTTCATAATCCGTCTTGCCGAACGTAG
>JAIORC010000245.1 GCA_021108335.1 Phycisphaerae bacterium | reverse complement strand
TTAATAACCGCGTCAAACTTGCACGCGTCCATACAGGCACCACAGCCGATGCACTTGTCCGCCACGATGTAATGCGCCTTCTTGACAGCCCCGACAATGGCGTCGGCGGGACACTTCTTCATGCACAGCGTACAGCCCTTGCACTTGTCGGCGTCGATGCGATACTGCACCAGCTCGGTGCACACGCCGGCAGGGCATCGCCGCTCGAAAACGTGGGCTTCGTACTCGTCCCGGAAAAACCGCAACGTGCTGACCACCGGATTCGGAGCCGTTTGGCCCAGCCCGCAAAGGCTGGTATCCTGCACCACCTCCGCCAGCCGATTGAGATACATTACGCTGCGGAACCTCTCCAGTGCGCCATGCTGCTTTTCGCCACGCCGGCCTGACGTTATCCGCTCCAGGGTTTCGAGCATGCGGCGGGTGCCCTCGCGGCAGGGAATGCACTTGCCGCAACTCTCCCGCTGGATGAAGTCCATGAAAAATTTCGCCACGTCCACCATGCACGTGTCTTCATCCATCACCACCAGCCCGCCGGAACCCATCATCGCGCCGACAGTCTTCAACGATTCGTAATCCACCTCGATATCGAGATGCTGCTCGGGAATGCATCCGCCGGACGGGCCGCCGATCTGGGTAGCCTTGTATTTCTTGCCGTCCGGCACGCCGCCGCCGATGTCGAAAACAATCTCGCGAACCTTAGTGCCCATCGCCACCTCGACCAGGCCAGTCAGCGCCACCTTGCCGGACAACGCGAAAACCTTCGTGCCCTTGCTGCCTTCCGTGCCGACGCTCGAAAACCACTCAGCGCCCTTGCAGCAAATACCCGGCAGATTGGCGAGGGTTTCGACATTATTGATAATCGTCGGCTTGCCGAACAGGCCGCTGACCGCCGGGAACGGAGGCCGGGGCCTTGGCATACCGCGCTTGCCCTCGATACTGTGAAGCAGGGCAGTCTCTTCGCCACAAACGAACGCGCCGGCTCCCTTCTTGATAACTATTTCCAGATCCTTGCCGCTGTCGAGAATGTTCTTGCCGAGCAGGCCATACTCCTTGGCCTGGGCAATCGCCTGAATCAGCCGCTCGATAGCCAGCGGATATTCCGCGCGGATGTAGACGTAGGCCTTGGTCGCGCCAATCGCATATGCCGCCAAAGACATCCCTTCCAGCAGGCGGTGCGGGTCGCCCTCGATAACCGCGCGATCCATGAACGCGCCGGGGTCGCCCTCGTCGGCGTTGCAGACCATGTACTTCTGATCGCTGGCGGTGTTGAGTGCGAACTTCCACTTCTTACCCGTCAGGAATCCGCCGCCGCCCCTGCCGCGAAGGCCGGCTGACTCTACCTCGTCGCAGACTTCCGCGGGCGTCTTGGTCATAAGCATTTTGGCCAGCGCGGCATATCCGCCGCGGGCAACGTATTCCTCGATGCTGCCGGGGTCGATCAAGCCGCAATTCGCCAATACCCACCGCGTCTGCGGGGCGAAAAACGGATGCTCGTTGAAGTACGGCATGTCCGGCCATTCATCCCGGCCGTTCTGACAATGCTGACCGAAAACCATCTCCGCCGGCGGATTACCCGCCAACGCGCCGTCGAGCAACGCCGTAACCTTATCCTGCGTAATATCCTGGAAACAAACCCGCTGTTTGCCCGGCAGCTGCACGTCAACCATCGGCTCAACCGCGCAAAGCCCGATACAGCCGACTTCCACGACCTTCGCATCGACTTTCTTCTCAGCCAGGTAAGTCTTAATCGCCGCCAGCGTTTTGCCCGCGCCGGCACCCATGCCGCACGTGCCCGCGCCGACAAAAATAACCGGCGTGCCGGCTTGCTCCTGCCGAATCGCCTCGATTCGCTGCTGAAGCTTCTCGCGGGTGGCGGGAGAATGATGGCTGATAGGCCCATCCGCCCAAAGCGAGATCAAAGAAATCAAATCCGTATCGCCGCCATCGCATTGATTTGCCATATTTGTATTCGTCTGGTCAGCCATTGCTGCTCACCACCTCTTTCTTTCGATATTCCTTCAATACCTTCACCGCCATCTCGGTGGTCAGCTTGGCGTGGAATTCGCCGTTGACGCTGATTACCGGAGCCAGGCCGCACGCGCCGATGCAGGCTACGACCTCCAGGCTGAACAGCCCGTCGCGGGTGGTTTCGCCGGCTTCGATTTTCAATTCCCGCTGCAACGCCTCCAGCAATGCAGCCGAGCCTTTGACGTGGCAGGCCGTCCCGCGGCAAACCTGGATGTGGTATTTGCCCAACGGGTGGAACCGGAACTGATTATAGAACGTCGCCACGCCGTAAATCTTGCTCGGCGGGAGGTTTAGATGCTGGCCGATTCGCACGACCGCCTCGCGGGAGAGAAACCCTTGAGCATCCTGAACTTCCTGCACCGGCCGGCGTCGGGAAACCGCCCCAGAATTTTTGTAATATTTTGTTCCATCTCCGTCGCAACCATACTAATTCTTCCTTTCGCATGCCGTTTCGCACGCTGCTTCACGCGAGAAATACGCGACTTTCTCCAGCGACATGGTGAGATCGATATTTTCAACGAATATTTCGGAGGGAACCGCCAGCGGAATAGGCGCAAAATTCAAAATCCCCTTCACGCCATTCTGGACAAGCCTGTCCGCCAGCTCCTGGGCCGCCACTGCGGGAACAGCTACGATCGCCACGGTGATATCCTGAGCTTTCAGGACATCCTCCAGTTCGTCCAGCGGATGGCAGCGGCAACCGTAGATTACGCGTCCGCTTAACTGTGGGTCGGTGTCGAAGGCTGCGACGATCGAAAGGTGAGGTCGCCTGCCAATAAAATACGACAACAACGCTCTGCCAAGATTACCCACGCCCAACAAAGCAACTCGCTGCCCACCCGGTTCATCCAGAAAATGACGCAAACTTTCCAGAAGTTTTTTAACGTCGTATCCCCGTTTCGGGCTGCCGTCATAGCCAATCTGCATCAAATCCCGCCGAACCTGGACTGCCGTTACGCCGGCCCTGGCGGCAAGCTGATGAGAGCGGAGATTCTCCACGCCCCCGGCTACCTGTTCGTTAAGTAGCCTCCTGTAAAGAGTTAAGCGACCAACTGTTCTTTCCAACGCCATTGTTTCTCCATCGTGAACACTTACACACAAAGAAATCGCCGCCAAAAGCCAATCGTTACAACTTTCACAAAACATATTAGGAAATCTTACCCGCCAAGTCAACAACGAACTGCCCTTCCGCCCGCTCTTTAGACAAAATCCCAACAGGGCAAAAACGGGAAAAACAGGAACTGGGAACCAGGAACCGGGGAAAACAAAAACAAGCAAAACAGAAACCAGGAAAAACGGTAAAACAAAAACCAGGAGAAACAGGAATCGGGGAAAAGGGAATTGACAAAAAAGGAACCGGGAATCATGCGCCTCAATTGCAATCTGGCGGGTGGCAGGGAGTTTTGGGAACTGGCATGCTACCTCCGCGATTTCAGCAGCCAGGCTAAATGTCGCTGGCCGAATACGCGGGGCCGCCAGATGGCGTCGATTGTGGGGGTGAAGGTGTTCATGCCCAGCACGGCGATATAGGCCGGGATGGGTGTGTCGAGATAGAGCGTCAGCAGCATCGCCGCCGCGCCGCCGCCGATACCGAAAATTATCTGCCCGCCGGTCGTAACCGGACACGAAGTCATCTCCGTCGCCAGTAAAAACGCCGCCAGCAGCATCGACCCGGACAGCACCTGGTAATTGACGTACGTATAGCCGACCTCGAAGCCCTCGCTCAATAGCGGGAAGAACACGATCTCCACGGATTTATTAGGCCCGGCGAAGTGAACCGGGGCGACGGCTGCGACGATCATCGCCGAGGCAAGAAACGCAAACGGCAGCTGCCACTTGACGTAGTTGCGGTAGATCAGGTAAAGCCCCGCGATAATGATAATCACCGCGCAGGTTTCGCCCAGCCCGCCGGGCCTGGCGCCGATAAACATATCCCACATCGGCGGCATGGATGTAAGGGCAGCGGGAGGCCGGTTTGGCAGGTCGGTGCGAACCCTGGCCAGCGAGCTGTATCGCGGTTGGCCGCGGCTGAGTCCGGCGAGGGTGTCCGCCGGGTGCTCCAGGGCGTATGCGTCTTTGCCTTCCAGCGGGTTGACGGTCCGGCCTGTTTTGGCGTTCTTGTACTTGTAATCGTGTTGCCAACCCTGGTAATTCTCCGGTTTGGCGGTATTTTCCACATTGCCCAGCAGCAGGGCCTGGGGCGTCAGGACACCCCATTTTTCCGGCGAGAGGGCGTCTGGCGACAGCGTACCTGCCGGCAGCAGCGGCGCCAAGGCCGGCACGATAACCGCGACCGCAAAACGCCCCACCAACGCCGGCTGCCAGAGAAAATGTCCCACGCCTCCGAAAATCGCCTTGCCGACGAGAATGGCGAAAACCGCCGCGATGATAACGATAAACCACGGCGTAGTCGGCGGCAACGTCAGCGCCAGCAGCACGCCGGTGAGATACGCGTGCGTTCGCCCGAGCATCGCCGGCGTATGCGTTACGCGAAAGTACAGCCACTCCGTCAACCCGCAAGCGGTTATCGACAGCATCGCCACCAGCGCCGCCTGCCATCCGAACAGAACAATCCCCGCCAACAGGGGCAGACAGGCTGCGGCGATGGTAACCGAAAGAATATGGTGCACCTTTTCCGGCGCGCGCAGCAGCGGCGATTGGTCGGCGGCGGAAAGCACTTGCGGGTCGGGCAGGCTTTGGGCGGTGGTAACTGCGGGCGACTTCATCACGCGTCCCCCTGTTTTTCCGCGACGTCCTGGAAGAGGGGCATCGTCTGGCGCCATCTGCGGATGCTCGATTTGAGTTGGCGGACCCGTTCGGTAAGCGGCAGCCGGGCCGGGCAGACGTAGGAGCACACGCCGCACTCCACGCACGAAAGCGCCCCCAGCCGTTCCGCTTGGCTAACATGGCCGAGTTCGTAATGGTCGTTCAACATAGCGACGTTCAGCCGGGCCGGGCAGTGGTCGCGACACCATCCGCAACGGATGCACTGAACCGGCGTGCCCGGCGGCGTTGGATCTGTCGCCAACACGGCATCGACGCCGGGGCTTGTAACCGCGCCGTCGGCGGCGACTTGCCCGATCATAGGCCCGCCGAGAATCACAGGCCCGTCTTCGTCGGCACGGGCCATTACGCGGCAGTCGGCACCATAGGGCGTGAACCAGTTGCCCGGGCGGGATGTTCTTTCGCCGGAGACGGTAACCACCCGCCCGTTGAGCCGCTGGCTGCACGCGACCCAGCGATAGGCGGCGAAGCAGGTGGCGGCGTCGATGACGGCTATGCCTATGTCGCCGGGCTTGCCGCCGCAGGGCACTTCCTTGCGGGTCAGCACTTCCAGCAGGATGTTGTCGACGCTGATGGGATATTTTCGAGGCAGGGCGACGCGGTTGATTGAATATTCCGCCGTGCCGCTGAGCAGTTCTGGATAATCCGAAACCCGCTGCTGGTCGACGGCGATGGTAACGGTGGGAATGCCGGCGGCTTTGGCGAGAATGGCCAATCCGGCTACGATGTCCGCCCCGTGTTCCACGAGCAGGCGGTGGTCGGCGGTTACGAAGGGCTGGCCTTGGATGGCGTTGACGATTAAATGGTCGCAGCCTGCGGCGCGGGCGTCGGCTAACCATTGCACAAGCGGCTGGGGCTTTGCCCGGAGCGTGGTGAGCTGTCCTTCGGCGATTCGCTCAGCCAGAGCGTCGCTGTCGGCATCGGTCCAGGCGAAAACGGTTTGGCCTTCGGGGATGGGCGGCGAGTGGCCCAGGTCCGTCAGTTCGACGGCGGGGGCGGTCAACTGTTCCCTGCCGACGGCGACGGCGGCGGTGGTGATGGATTTGACCGTACCAGCCAGCGGCGTGAAGATATCCACCCCGCCGTCCCGGCCTGCTGCTATTTGCTGCCCGGCGGCGACTTGCGTCCCGACCCCAACCGTCGGCACGGCGACAGCCCCGCCACATGGCGACAGCGGAACCCGCAAAGACGACAAACCCTCCGCCGGGCGAATCGGCTCGTCGATGGTCGCCTCTTTTTCCTCCGGCAGATCAATGCCGCCGTCAAATTTTCCAAATCGCTGAAAAAGCATAAATGCTCACAGGAGGTTTTTAAAATATTTTGATAATGGGTACGCCGGTGCCGCCGCTCATGGTTTTGCCCGTTTTGCTTTCTCCTGCTGGGCACGGATAACGGGATTGACGTATTGAGTTTTTGCTTTGCTTAGCAGTTGTCGGAGAATTTTCTGTTGAAGCCGGGCGATTTCCTGTTCCCGCACGAATTGCTCAAGCTCGGCTTTGACATCTTCGAACTTGACGTTCTTCGGCGGGAGGATTTCTTCGAGCTTGAGGATGTGAAACGCGGTTCCGGCCTGGAGCGGATTGGACACGTCGCCCGTTTTTTCAAGTGTCCGGGCTACTTTCACCAACGTCAACGGCAACTCTTTGGACGGGCTGCGTATGCCGATTTCAATCAGGCCGCCTTCCTTGCCGGTGGGATTGGTGGAGTGTTTCCTCGCCAGTTCGGCGAAGTCGCCTCCTGCGGATACTTTTTTGTGAATCGCCTGTGCCTTGTCGAGTGTTGAAACCTGAATGTGCCGCACCATCAACTTGCCGTCGTAAACCTGCAAAAATGCCGTCCGCAACATCTTATCGGTTATCTTAATTCGCTTGGCGGCAAGCCGGCTGAGCCGAACATTGCGGGTCATCGTGGTATCCCACTGCCGGCGGGTGAATCGTTGCTTGGACAGGAATTGACCCAGCAGGGTATCAAGCTGCTTTTTCGAGGGGTCCTTGACAAAATTGAAAATCCGCCTCAAGGCACGGATGCTTTCTGCACGTAGCTGATCGGGCGTAACCTCGCCGGGGAGATCCTGCGCGATCAATTCCTGGCGGACGACTTCATCCGCGACAATCTGCTGGGCGATAGGCAGGCCGTAGTCCTGCACGAGGGCGTCGTGCAGCCGGGCCATCAAAACGTTCTGCCCGTTGACTATCGCCAGGACAGCCTGACCGGCCTGGTTTTCGCCAGCCGGGGCGGCGGCGGGTGCAGCCGCGGGAGGATTTTTCGGCTCGATTGCCTGCGTTGGTCGTATATCACAACCCGTCAGCAGAACCGTCAACGTCAACATCCATGTCAATCTGTTCATTTG
>JAIORC010000088.1 GCA_021108335.1 Phycisphaerae bacterium | reverse complement strand
GCGGTAACGAACACGTCGCCGCAGCAGGTCATGATCGGCGTGCCGAGATAGACGTTGCCGGCAGCGTTGAAATCGACCATGCCGCCGGGGCCGGGTGGGAAGAACTGCTGGCCGTCAAAAATCCGACAGGTAACAAACATCGAATTAGGCCCGTCGGCGATGAAATCGCCGCCCGTATAGATGCTCATGTCGCCGCCGTTGGTAGCCAGGATGTTCATGGTAAACGGCCCAAGGCCGCCGGACTCGTTCAGTATGAAGTCGCCGTTTCGCGCCAGTATGTTCAAATCGCCGGAAGGCAATCCGAAGGCCTCGGCAAGGCAGCCGCCCGTGGCGATGAGTGTTCCGCCGCGAACTTCAACATTCCGGTTGCCGATGATGTCCATACCCTGGCCGCCGAAGAGCACCGATATCCCGCCGCCGCCGAGCAGAACGTCCCGGCCGGCTCTGACTCTCGTATACCCCAGGATCGAGGCGACACTGGCGCCGGTCAGGCCTTGCACAACAACATCCTCACCCGCACGGACATTCATGTTCCCGAACAGGCAGGCTGACGGCTGGCGGAAAGTAATCGTCCCGGGCGCACGCAGCCTCACGTTACCCAAGGCCAGAGCGCCAATCCCCAGGCCGAACGGCAGATTGCCGACAGCCCGGCCGACACCAAAGCTGTTGGCGTCGCGGTAGAACACGTTGCCTCCGACAAGGGCCATCAGGGTATCGATGTCGTTGTTGCGATTGTTCAGCCGGAAATCACCCCAGCCTATCAACGCAAGCTCACCGGTGTTAATCGGAGCCTGCGATCCCTGCCTGACCAACCCGCCGTCGGTTATCAACGCCACTAATCCGCCGGGATTGGTGGTAATACCGCTAACGCCGCGAACTCTGCCGATCCTGAAATCATCGGTATCGCGGTACGCCAGCCAATTGCCCGTCGTCCTGGCAGCCAGTACGTTGACGTCGTTAGCCTCGCTGCCAAGCCTGTAATCACCGCTGCCTCGCAGCAGCAGCCTTCTGGTACGCAGTGGTTGCGTCTGCGTAACCAGTCCGCCGGAATTCAAACGCACCAACCTGCTGGCAGTAACACCGTTCACACCGCCGACAGTGCCGATATTAAAGCCGTTAACGTCGCGGTAGAAAATTCTGCCGTTAACATTGGCAGCCAGACGGTTTATGTCGTTGGCGGCGTTATTCAGCCGGAAAGTCCCATTACCGGCAAGCCTCAACCCACCAGCCTGAAGCACATGATTGAAATCGACGCCGTTCTGGGAGTCCATCAGCACGCTGCCAAACCAGGAGGTCAAGTCGCCTCCGAAGGCCAGCCAATTGCCCGTGTAACTCTGACGGCCCCTGGTGGTAACATCCTGGAACGAAAGTCGCCGGCCTCTGGCGATAAGACGGGACAGCGCGTTGCCCGGGCCGCTTCCAACACTACCGGTAACAGTTACGTTCCCGCCACCTATGCCGCCTGCGTTCAGCGTCAAAGCATGAGGGCCTCCGATAGTGCCGACCGTACCGTTAATCCGGATATTTCCGCCGGCGGTACGAACAACTGAATCCCCCTCCAGCCAGGTAGGCCCGTTGATGCGGACCCTGCCGCCGGTCGTATCCAGCCTGCCGTTCAGGCTAATCCAGTCCGGGCCTATGTACGTCTGCCTGCCGGTCGTGTAGACGTTCTGCAGGTTGATTCTTTCGGCATCGAAGTATGTCAACGCCATCCGCTGGCCGGGGCCACCAAGATTCGCCGCATCGATTATATCGTAGCCCCTGTTGCCGTAGACCCGCAGGGCACTGGTAAATGACGCACCAAGACCAAGTATTCTCAGCAAATCGTCGCCCCTGTTGCCGTAGAGGCTGAAGTCGGCGTTAAATCCGGGATCCATGCTGTTCACGGTCAGTATGTCGTCGCCGCGGCGGCAGTTGATTCGCAACGAATTTGTCGGGTTGAGGAACACGGTATTCTCGAAAGTCCCGTTGAGACTGTTGAGACTCATAAAACCAGGCGCGGCGGCGTTGGCCAGCGCCGCTATGTCCCGCGTGTTCGGCAGATCGAACACCACATCCGTTATGGAGCCGGCATTTATCAGTAGCGGCTCGAAGGCCAGGTAGTCGTACTGCCGGCTGGTAAGACCCTGGAAAAATTCAAGCCAGCCGTCATTGGCGTTCGTGTAATTGACGGCCAGCAAATCGATGGCATCGGGCACGTTGAAGGCCAGGTCATCGAAACCCGCCCCGCCGTCAACAACAACATTGCCGACGCCGGCAAATATCAACCCTGTGAAATCGAAACTGTCGTCACCCGCTCCACCATTGATGGCAATGCCATTGGCGGCACTTAAAACGCCGAAGACGTTGTCGCTGCCATTACCGGTCTGGCCGGCATTGATGGTAATGGTATCGGCGAATACATTGCCGGAACGAAACCGCCTGCCGGAATCGGAAACAAACGCCCCGCCGAGCGTAACCGTCGCGTTCAGGTTGACATTACGGCCGGCCTGGAGGGTAAACGCCCCGCTGCCGGCGTTGGTTATATCGTTATTTAATCGAATATGCCGCGTGGACTCGAAGTTCAGCGCGTTGGGACTGTCGTAGTTAAAATCAATGTGGTTTGTCAGGACGCCGTTGTGGCCGGCCGGGCCAAGTGCCCCAAGCGTTACGTCTCCGCCGACGAGGTTCGCCAACAGCATGTCCCGCATGGCGATTGTGTTCACGTCCACATTGCCGCTGGTCGGACCTGTGCCGTTTACCGCCAGGCCGCCTGCATGGATCGACACGTCTGCGTTGGATATCCCGCCAGCCCACGTACGATGGCCGATCCACCAATTCGTGTGCGTCGCGTCGCCAAGCAGCATTTGCCCGTCGGCTCGCACAGAAATATCACCCTGCCGATTGCCTCCGGCGATATCCCAGTCGCCATGACCGATCATCGCGTATACAATCAGCCCGCTTCCACTGGTAATTGCCAGGTCTCCGCCAACCTGTACGTCAATCGCACCGGAAAAATCGCCGGGAATAGTCAACCCCCCGTGCCCGATCTGGGCATACGACGAGAACAAACCATTTCCGCCGGCAAGCGTCAGGTCGTTCTTTACGCGAACATTAATCGCACCTGTAGCGGCTGAGCCACCACTCAAATATCCCAGCCTGCACGAAGAGAATGGGCTGCCGCCTGCTGATATATCAAGGTCGTATGTCGCCACCTGCGTCGCGCCATGCCTGCTGCCCGCGGATATAGTAAATCCCCAAAATCCGGGATGCTGGAAACGCACTCTGCCGTTGCTGTTACCGTAACTGTTCGCATCGGCGAATATCGCAGCCATGTCAACCACACCCGTCCGTATCCCGTGCGCTCCCGGCCAACCCGTCGAACCGTCCCACCCGGCGACGAGATTCAAATCTCCACCGCGGTGGCACTGCAGTCCGTCGTTGACATTAATGTCCCCATGGGCCAACAGGCTCAGTGAATTATCGGTCCACCACTGGATTCCCGAATTGACGGAAATGTCGCCGTGCTCGCCGCCGACTGGGCTTGTCGAAACTACTACGTTATTGGTTGCGAGAAGCACTATAATCGTCCCCGCCCAAAAACCGTTTATATCAAAATTCGTCGGGTCCAGCAGCACCGTACCGTTCTGGCCGGCTGCGGCGCTTAAATCTACATTGCCGGTGAAGTCCAGGCTTTCCACGCCGGAAATCTCCGCGAATCCGCCGTCGCCGCCGCCCTGTCCACCACGGGCGTAAATCGAACCGTCGAAGCTCGTACTCTTATCGCCCCAGAGAATCACAGTCCCGCCGTCGCCGTACTCGAACGCGTCGGCATTGAGCGTTACGCCGCTGCCGACCGTGGTATGCTCGGCATTGAGCAGCGGGCCAAGGCCTTGAAAACTGCCGCCGATGTTGATCGCCCCGCCGCCAAGCTCGCCGGACGCGTCGAGAACCGCATTGCCGGAAAGCTCCACCGTTTGCCCAAGCACCTGGATTTCCCCGCCGACGGTCTTGCCGTCGGGCGTTACGCTCTTTGCGATAATGCTGCCCGTGTCGACCACGGCCCCGCCCTCGCCGCGAAGCAGAACACGCCCCGCCAGCGCAGTCGTAAATCCGGTCGCCCGGATAACGCCGCCGTTGTTGATCGCCAGTGCGTACAGATTGCCGTCGCGGGTTTGGAGTTCCACCTGGGCCGCCTCGATCAGGCCGGTGTTATTCACGCCGATGTCGAGTTTGCGATTCGTCAGACCAGCCGGCTGAACGAACAGCTTGCCGTCCTCGGTCAGCATCACGTCGACAGCCGCCACCAGCGACACCTTGCCGCCCGGCGCGCGAATCGTGCCGCTGTTGGAAACCTTCCGGGCAATGAGCATGACGTCGCCGCCGAGGGCTTCGATTTTGCCGCGATTGACGATGGCTGCGTCGGAATTACCCATGAAGTGCATGTCGCCACCGGTAATAATCTGCTCGTTGGACAAATGCATCGTCGAGGCGATAAATCCGCTGGCCCGGACCACGCCCGTCGGGCCTACCGTTATACCGTTGGGATTCAGCAGTATCAATCGCCCGTTGGCTGTCAGCAGGCCGTTGATGTAGCTAGCGCTCGGGCCTACGACACGATTGACCGCCAGCGAAGAAACGCTGGGCTGAACGAAGCGAACCGTCGAACCCTGGGCGACATTGAAGCTGCCCCAATTGATGATGACGTTGTTGGACGTCGTAACCGTAAGGTTGCTGCCCTGGTGCGCGAAAGTAGCTGTGCCGGAAACGACTGTGGGATCGGTCGGGCCGGACGCCCGGAGCTGAAGGGGATAAATAACCATACACCATGCCAGAAATACTGCCAGTAGTCTGCGCGTCATGATACACCTCTCTTAAACCGTGAGACGACAAATTGTATGCGGCGATCGGAATGCGCCTGAAATCCCTGTATTTCCCCAGAGGCCCTCACAACGGCCCTCCACAGACTTACCACTCTTCCAGGCAAAGTCCGATAACTATTTTATACCACGAAATCCGACTTTACGCTACCGGGATTCACACAAAAAAACCACATAAAAAAGTGAAAATTCCAGATTTGGTTCATTTTTTTTTGCCGCTTAATTAAGCATGCCCAAAAAATGCCCGAAATAGTAATTGGCTGCAATAATCTGGGGGATTATGCGTATGTCCTTGAAACCAATTACTGGTTTCGCAGGTGTGCCCCGATATGTACGGGAACCAGGAATTTTACTGATTGGGAGATCGATGATGACGCGAAATATGCTGTTTTTATGTATTGTGGTTGGTTTGGTGATGGTAATGGCAGGCCCGGCTTTGGGGGGAACGCCTACTTCGCCAAATGTACCGAAACTCAACGAGACAACTTCCGGGGTCTACGTGGTCGTCAAAATACCCTCGCCAGCCCCGGCGAAAGCGAAAGCGAAGGTAAAAAAGGTAAAAACCGTCAAAACCAGCGGCACGATGGTAACACTGGACAAACGTATCTACGTACAGGTTGCCTCCAATTCCGTATCCGTGGCGGTCAACGCCAAAACCGCTAAAAAAGTAATCAGAAAAATCAAGAATTGCGGTAACAATATCTATGCACTTGCCGTCAACAGCGGCAACGTAGCCCGGGCTACGAAGGTTGTCCGCTCCGGCGGGCGAGTGTATTTGCGAGCCCCACGGCGATCCGGCATTTCCGAAGTCAAATTGGCCAGCAAAAAATAAAGCCACTTAATACGGGTATCCAGAACCCGAGCGGGAAAATTAGAGGAACCTCCAGTCGCGGCAAAAAGCACGCGAGAATTGCTCCGGGGGTTCCCAGATAATCTCCGTATGCCCAAACGGGTAGGCGGAGATTTTTTTCGCGCTGATGCTGATGATGTCGGCTCCGAGTGCGCAAAAAAAACGGGCGATGACGCGGCTTGCTCATGGCCTCGTCAATCGCCCTTCGCCTTGGTAGAAGTCCTCTCCAGGAATTGCCTTCTTTGCGACGAACATCCGGAGGAGGAGTGAACCGGATTTAACTCGTGGGCGCTCATCTCCACAAGCCTTCGCCATCAGTGGCAAATTACTTCTACCTAATAAGAGAATCTCAAAGACATTGCAGTTAAAGGAGAAAACACTGCATAGGCAACGAATGGGCGCTCATCTCCATCGCGTCACATGTCCAAACGAGACTCTCAAAAGAGGCTTGCACGTATTAGCGTGCTCTCGTCGTGGCGACGGTTCCACACAAAAGTGATACGAACCGTCTAGGCTCCTCGACATTCCATCCAAATAGACGGAAATTCTATTTACTTTTCAAATTTCTCCATACATCGCAGTGAGCTTATTCTCTTTACATAAGTATCCATGCAACGGCTGTGCCAGTTTTTACCGGACAGCGAAAAAAATGATAATTTTTGCTTATATGCCCGGTAATAAAGACCCATACGCGTTTTCCATGACAACAACTGGCTGCGGCATGTACATCCCCCACGTGCGGCAGTGGTGTTGCACATTGCATCCGTTGCTGCGGTCTTGCTGCATTCTGCAACAGTGGGCGCAAAAAAACGGGCGATGACGCGGCTTGCTCATGGCCTCGTCAATCGCCCTTCGCCTTAGCAGTAGAAGTCCCATTACGGGATTGCCTTACGAATATCCGGAGGAGGAGTGAACCGGACATCAACCCGTAGGCGCTCATCTCCACGAGCCTTCGCAACAGCAAAACGCTTCTACTTTTGTAAAGAAATCTCGGACAACCTGCAGTTCCAGAAAGGAGGGAGGGAACTGCCTTCGCCGCGAATGGGCGCTCATCTCCATAGCAACGGGTATTTCGAGATTCCTAAAACTGACTTGCACATCAGTCGTGCAAGGCGTTGTTAATCGAACTCCCGCCCGCAATCCGGACAGGTCTCGAAGTTATGCACTTGTCAATTTCGCAGCCTGGCATTGCAGGGCACCGTCCAGCACACCGTCCCAAACATCTCCGGTGACCGGCCGAAGCAGGAACATCGCCCCGCTTTCCCGGGCGACCTGCTCATCTGCCGCATCAGAGCCGACCATCAGGCACATACAACCATGCCAGTGCCGACGTATCCATTTCAGCATTCTCCGGGAGGCTTCGGGGGATACAAACCCGCCCAAAACCACCAAATCCACATTCCCGATGGGAATATTCGCTGTCAGGTGTTTCGGATGGTCGAAAGCGACCAAACGGCCGCCGCCGACATCCTCAAGACTCAGGCCCAGTTGCTCAACCTCGCGCGGTGTCAAACCCGCAGTGGCAA
>JAIORC010000169.1 GCA_021108335.1 Phycisphaerae bacterium | reverse complement strand
CGGTGATTTTCTTTTCGTCGCGGAATTTGATGAGTAAATCGACCAGCGGTGCCGGCGTGTCCGGGGCGCAGATGTCCGTGCCGAAGAAAAGCCGATCCTGGAACTCGTTGAGAAATTTGACGGCGTACTCTTCGTCGCGGGCCAATGCGTTACAGCCGCTGCCGGCGGACAAGTCGCCGTAAAGACTGGGATACTCTCTCATCAATTTCGGCACGGCGCCTTCCTCGGCTATCGGGCCTGTCGGATACCCGGCGCGATCTTCGGGCTTTTCCAGCGTTCCCATCTCACCCCAGAACGCCTGCGAATGGCCGAAGAATTTCAGCTTCGGAAACTTCTGAAGCGACTTTTCCAACTGCGGCAGACCCGGATCGTCATACAAGCCGTAGTTCCCGCCGATTGTCGGGCCGATGTGGAACGTCAACGGCAAGCCGACCGCCTCGGTATGCTTGAACAAATTCTGCACCATCGGATTCTCGAAAGGCAAATTCGCGGTAACTTCGCCAATGCCCTTGCAGCCCTTGTCCTTGTAATATCCCAAAATATCGCCCAGCGGCGCATCCGGCGAATTGGTCATCGCACGCGGATCGATATTGCAGAACGGGATGAACCGCCCGGGGTAGTCTTTCGCGACTTCGAGGATTTCTTCGTTGGATTGCGGTGTCCAACTGCACTCCGGGTTGACTCCCGGCAGCAGGACGCCTTTTTCAATTTCCACTTCGTCATACCTCGCGATCAACTGGTCCGGCGTGGCGTAAGCCGGCTTACCCCATCGCTCAAAACCAGGGATTCGTCTGGTGTGTACGTGAATGTCGATAAACATGTTCCAACTCCTTGTAAAGTATTATCGCTAATCTGCAACGCGATCAAAGAGCAAAGAGTTTTCAGCGCCTTGCCCTTCCAGTAGAAATTCGATACATCCCCATTCATCGCTAACCGCATGGGAGATTTTATTATTGTGAGTCAACCTGTACTTCGCGCCGGGCTTCAAAACTATCAAACCCCCAGGCTGCGGATTCGGGTCATCGCATCGCACCGCCAGCTTTGCGGTTGTGAGGTTATCCGAAACCTCGATTGATTGCGGCATGGTGAGATAGCTCAGCGTGCAAGCGCCCGGCTGATAGTATGCCGACCAGAGACTCACCAGCGGCGACGCAAGCGCGCCGAACCACAAATCACCGCAGCCGAGACGTGTGGCGTCATCAAATTTTTCGTAACAGGCCGGAAGCTTGTCGTGATTGCGACGGTAAAGCCCCACCACCCCGTTCGCCAGCTTTCGCGCATGGTCAAGCCGCCCGATCCCAAGCAACGCCTTAAAGAAATTCCACTGCAGCGGCAACCAGATAGCCCCGCAATAGTAGGCGGCCCGGTCAAATTCCGTCTGCGGATTCGAGGTCGACAAGCCGTCGTCCGTCAGGTAGATATCGATCAGGTTGTCCAGCATTTGATCGCGTTGTTCCCGATCCTTCCAGGTGCTGCTGAACAGGGGCGTCAGGCCGCTCAAATCCCACACCGGCAATTGCTCGTGTGTCTCGGCTATCACCCAATGAAAATGCCGTGTCGTGTCGTTCCAGCAATCTTTTATCAATGCATTTTCGCTTCGCTCGATAATTCGGTCATAGAGCGGTTCGGCCGGCAACGCCAGCGCCTCTCGCATCAACTTCAATAGTTTGCAGGACAGGATAACGAAGGCGGTTGCATTGACGGATTTTGTCGGCAGGTACTTGCCCGTGGGATTAACCTCGATCGGTTCGGCCCAATAGTTTTCCTGCCTGGCCCAATCCATCCCATAGCCGCGTGTCCAGACCTGCGAAGGACAATCATCCAGACCGGTCCCGCCGCCCGGAGGACAAATAATGCCGTCATTCTGAGGATCAAGATTCGTCGCGTCCCCCATATCTCCTGCCCCCGGCAAATCCTCCTCGCCGGAGCAATAGAGAAGCAGATGATGCAACCCGGGCAGAACCTCACGCAGAGAGTCCTTGTCGCCGGAATACTGGAACAAGTCCCAAGCCGCCAGTATCTGCGTAGGAACAAGCGCTCCGATAATCATGGGCCAAACCGTATCCGCCGAGCCGGGCAGGTATTGTTTTATGCACTGTTTCGCGAGATCGCCGTCAACCGTCGCCAATCCCATCGCGGAATAGCCCGCATCCCAATGGTAGTCAATATCCATGCTGGGGCACGCCGTGAATGAAGGCACAGCCATAGGCTCATGCAGGGATGGATACCGCCGATTGAATTTAATCTGCGTGGCAAGATGATTCATCGCCGGAAGATGCGGGTCGTACGGCCTGGCTGAAATGATATTGGCGCTCCGCTGCTTCAGGGAATCCATCCGCTCCTTATACGTCGCGATCAATTCATCGGTCAACTCATGGCTGCCCGTTCCAAGCAGATACCATCGGCATTGTTCGCCTTGCGGGGGAACGCTGAAAGTATGGTAGCGGGGCATGAATCCCTGCGGATATTCAACCGCGTTCTTCTCCCGGCCCCACAGAACCCGCAAACCCTTGGGCTGTGTCCCATAGTCCATCGGAGGCGCTTCAAACAATGGGACATTCCGCCCCGTAACATTAAATCGCTCGCCATTGCCGATATCTATCGCCTCACAGCCGGTGGTGGCGTGGGGACAATTGGCATTTACCGCGGACAGGAACGTGATTGTCCAAGTCGCGTCCTCCCGCGAAGTATTCGTCGCCGTCGCTCTCACGAGCAGCCGCTTGTCGTCCAACACCAGAAAATCCGCATCCACACGATTATCGCCGGCGGCATCGAAAAGGAATTCCGTCCGCCAGTACCCATCTTCTTCGAGGAATGCGGTCTCGTTACACAGCAGGTGTTTCGTAAGATAATGCTCGCGAACGCCGGGAAGCCCCGTGGGAGAGGTTACGAATACCTCCGCAAACTTGACCTTTGGGCCCACTTGAGCACCAGCCATGAAAAAAGTATCGACCGTTGATTTCGTGGAAGGGTCGATTACCAATTGGGCATTCGCATGAGCCGCCGGAACAAAAGGCTGCCATTTTCGTTGTGATATATGTTTTGACATCAAGGTTTTGTTTTCAGTAAAGACGAACGATTAAAAACAGCCGGAATAACAGGCCCCATGGCCCATTGCGGGAATTCTCTGAATCGCTTATCTTGTTCCTTCCAATATGGCTCCATGTCCTGTCAGTACCTGGCGTAAATCCTTCACCTTCAGATCATGCACATCGGAAAATCTCCCGGTAACGCACAACGCCCCAGCCGTGCCGGCGGCTTCGCCTGTCGCTATGCAGGTTCCCATCACTCGGGCGGAACCGTTTGCTTCGCGAGTCGAGGATATGCATCTTCCAGCTACTAAAAGATTGCGGCTGCCTTTGGGAACGATGCAGCCAAAAGGAATGTCGTACGACCGTCCGTCATCAACCGGAATGCGTATCTGGTCCGTTCCTTTACCATGAACATCTATATGATGTGCGCCTTTGGCAATTCCGTCGTCGCTTTTTTTGCCCGTTTTAACATCCTCGGTTTGCAAAACGTAATCGCCGACGACCCGCCGGGTTTCACGAATTCCAACCCTATGCGCAATCCCGGAAATTTCACTCTGCTTGAAACCAGGCACGCTGGAGCGAAGGAAGTTAAACGCCAGCTGGACTTGTTTGCAAAGTGCGCCATATGAATCCGAAACTTCCTTTTGATTGCAGGGATTAATGCCCGCTTTCCGCGTTACATTAATGCCGACTTCTCCCCGTTGTACAGACGTGGGAGTAACAAAAACAGCGGTGCACGGAAACATATTGTTTTCCTGAATCGCACCGCCAAGCAATGCTCCGTTAGCCGATATTGCAACATATGGATATCCCTGCTCAAAAACCTTTTGTGCACATTGGGTTCGATCCAACTCAATAGTAGGATTTTCGGCGAGAATAATTTCGTCGGGATTGCAGCGCACAAAATTCAATAGCGATTCGAAATCCACATTGCAAACCCGGAAGACGAGACTTACCGGCTGATATTCGCCATCTTTGCCGCCGGACTCACACGCAAACCCCGCCATAGAGGCAATATTCGCATCTCCGGTTACATCGATGACGAACTTGGGATTTAAATCCATAGCCGTACCGTCTTTGCCCACTACAGATACGGATTCAACACAGCCGGCGGTGTTCTTGACTTCAATGACCGTCGAATTCAACAGTAATTGGATTTTGTGGGTCTCCATCGCTTGAGCAATGGCTAAATGCAATATGTTGGGATCAACACAGACGCCGTTTACCGCCCGCCAGTCGCAAACCGGGCCGATATATCCATTCATTTCCTTGCAGGCATCCAGGAGTTCTCGCAATACTCCCGCAACAACCCATTCCCCCCGGGCGTTGCAGGCCCCAAGAAGCGGCATTCCGCTAAGTGCATCTCCACCGATCACGCCCTCCGAGGAGACAAGCAATACGCTCGCTCCCGTTTTGGCGGCACCCAGGGCAGCGCCCACCCCCGCAATACCGCCACCAATGACCAGCACATCGGGATTTTGATAATCAGTTTTCATTTCGTTATTATTCAAGCCAGTGATCAGAATTTCTTCTTGCCTTCGTCGTTTCCAACAGGCATTCAGCCTGTTTTGCCGCATCTACGAAAGCATGTTACTCCATAAGTTCGCGCATTACACGCATTAGAATATGCTCCGTCTCCGGTGCAACACGCGCGGTATTCGGGCCGCATTCATACCCGCCCTGTTCGTAGGCGATTTCTGTTCCAATATAAGCCGGACTGCTGTCGCCGTAGGCCGCCATGCAGACCATCTCGCCGGGCCGCATGTCCTGAGCGGCAAGCTGATACTCCACGAACAGTTCACCCGGCATGTGAAGGATGCGAGCCGGTCCCAACTTCAGGCAACTTATGTCAAACTTGCGCCCGGCTGTCATCTGCTCGACGTAACAGATTTTGCGAGCCGCGTTGATTCGTTCCGCCTCGGATTTGCCGTCGTCGACAAGTATAGCCTTGAATTCGTCCAGATTCTTCGCCAGTTGCGGATTTAACGGCAGACTCACCGGCTGAGATTGCCAGTCGATGTCCTGAGCCGAAAGCGGAATTTTCACGCCGTTATCCCATGCCCGGGCCATGCCGTCCGCCAGGCGTTCCGCGAGAAGGAACCGGTTTCCCGGCGATCCATCATTGTATTTCCCGGCAGCCACATTACCGCCGGCACCACAGAAATGAATATGCGCCGTTTCCGGTAGCGTCGCTTCCCGCAAACCGCGCGCCAAGCCGACCGTGTCGTAACTGACCGCCCCACGCCGATAGAAACTCTGGGGATGAGACGCATAATAACTCAGTGCCACGAGCGGCTGTTCCTGATCCCATAGAACCAGTGAACGCACAAAAGGATCGATCACGCCTTCGTCCATGCCGCGGACATGTTCATACCCGCAGGAACTGAATCGCACGTGTTTGACCTTGCCGTCATTTCCCAGAATACGCCGATTTGACGCGAATTTCTCGACCCTGGCCTTTCCCATGGACAGGTGCGTAACCGGTTGGCGGTGATCGAGTGATTTCTTCAGCGACTCCGCGACCCCGGCAACGGCTTTTCGCTCGAAGTCCACATCAAACATGCAGCCCGCCAGTCCATGCTCAGCCAGCAACTCAGCAGCCATCATATCCGTTCCGGGCGTGTCGTGCGGATGCAGGGTATGTACGGTTACCCGGTCGGCAGTTGTGCCCGCCGCCTCCGCCAGCACGGTTCGCCACATGTCATGGGAGGCGCTGGAAATGCACACCCAATCGACCGCACATAGCACTATCGGCTGGCCGGCTCCGAAGATGACCAGCCCCCTGGCGCTGAGCGGATCGACAATCTTCGCTGCCGGCGGGACAGCCCCGTGGCACAACGGCGAGCCTATTGGAGGCGTTACATCCTGTTGAAACGTACAAATACTCATATCCACGGTATTATTCCTTTTCCTTGACGCACCAGAACGACAACATCAGTCGCGGGTGCCCATTTCTCAATTATTCAGGCCAATGGTCCCAGAATTTCTTTTTGCCTTCGTCGCTTACGCATTCGCCGATTCTATCACGGCTTGCGCCTTCTTCCAACATACGCTGGGCCTGTTTCGACGCGTCGATGAAAGCGTGTACCTTTTTGACGGTTTCCGGATTGCACATGGTCGAGGCAGCATGCGTAAAGACATAACTTGCCCCATCAGCGACAGCCTGGAAGATGAAATCGCTGACGTCCTGACAATCCATGTTGTGATAGTGAAAATTGCTAATCCGCCAGCCGAAAGGTACGCGACATCTTTCATTGATTATTTTGGGATTTATTTTCGGCGAGACAGACGGATCGAAATTAACCAAGCCGATCTCTTCAAGATACGGTATGTGATCCGGACGCAAGTCTTCAATGTGAGCAGTTCTCACACCGGTGGTTATTCCGCGATAATACTGGTCGATAAACGGCAGGACAAACTCCGGCCACATCGACGGGCTGAACATGGAGGAAATATCATCGCACATTCCGCCGGATTCATGGTTGATCAGAGGCCAGCCCTCTAGCTTCGCTCTGAACTGGACAAATTTGATGATGCTTTCCACCTCAAGACGCAGGAACTCCTTAAACAGTTCCGGTTTGTCGTAAGGATCGTAGAAAACGTCATCTCCCCGTAGCGTATACGCGGTTGTAATAGGCCCTTCGTGGTTGTACCACAGGCCGCAGGGTTCCCCGTCGAATGCCGCAGACAATTTCTCCCGATAATCGAGATAGAACGGTGCCATGCCGGCAGTGGCGAAATCGATGTCCATTTTCTCCTTCAGAGACTTGACGCCTTCTTCCAGCGTGTGGAACGGCTTGGTGTGGTTGACATCGCCGCCGTCCGGGAAAAGCAGTTCAGCCCCCAGGCCATTGATATGCCCGTAGCTGATTGGAGGCGTAGCGAAAGGAGGCTGGCCAACATCCTCGCCGAACATCTCCCGAAGCATAGGCCGGCCCTTGCGATACAACTCTATGCCGACATCACTATTGAGAAGAAACTCCTTGATCGGAATGCCCGTCAATTCCAGCAACGCACTGATACCCGTACCGACATACCAGTAGAATTTCGTCTCGTCTCTCAGCGTCTCGTAATTTGGTTTACTGTTCATAAGTCAGTCTCTCCGTTTGCATGTTTCCACTTGCACATACCTACGCCACTACGTGGCATAACAGTTGCACAATCGTTTCTCATGGTCACAGAGTATATTATTCCGCATATAACAATTTTGTAAATGGATTAT
>JAIORC010000164.1 GCA_021108335.1 Phycisphaerae bacterium | reverse complement strand
CCGACCAAGGATGCGGCGGTTAAGTATTTTCATCGCGAGATTCTGCAGGCCAACAGATGTCGCGGCGTGCAGTATCGCAAGACGGCGGATTCCGTGATCGGTTTCGTGGCTAGCAACCCCGGCGGCATTGGCGTTATCGACGTCAACGACCTGGCGAAGACGGCTGCCCAGACCGGCGTAAAGGTGCTGGCTATCGGCCCGGCAGGCAAGGCTGCTCTGCCGACGTCGAAAAATCTGCAGGCCGGCAAGTATCCACTGGCCCGGCAGTTGATTATGTACGTCTCGTCCAATGCCGACGAAGCGACGAATGATTTCGTGAAGTTCATCCTCACGGCTGAGCCAAGCGAGACATTCGCCAAAGCCGGCCTAGTTACCGCTCACAGCAAAATCACAATGCCCAAGCCGAAGCTGGCGAAGAAAAAATCTGCCAAAAGCAAAACAGACAAGGGCAAGACGTCCGGCAAGAACAAAAATCTGCCGAAGTGGAAAAAGGATAAAGAAAAATCCAAAGCCCCCGGCGGCTGGTGATTCTTTTTGCCGCAAGCAAAACCGCAACATTTGCTGTGTGGCAATGCCTCCGTATAGGATAGGCGAATTGCTGAAATGTGAAATTTCTACCAGCTAAAGCTGGTAGCTTCCATTGCGACTGAAAGTCGCGGCAGAGCCGGCCACTGAAGTGGCCACTAACCCAACACGCGAAAGCCAGCACCGCCATCATCCTTCCATTTTTGCGTCTCGATATATTCCTTCACTATCTCGTCCGTTATGCTACCTACTGTACTGCAAAAATAACCGCGGGCCCACATATGCTGGCCCCAATATCTTTTACGCAAAGAACCAAACTCATCCTGCAACTTACGACTGCTACGACCTTTGAGATACTGTTACTCGGGGCCAACGACGGACTTCCAGATACCAACATATGAATATGATCTGGGGCTATCGCACCGCGGATTATTAGCACATCCCGAGCCATAGCTATTTGACGCTATAATTCCCGAGCACGATGACCTACATCGCCAGTCAATATCGGATAGCGATACTTCGTACACCAGATAATATGATATTGAATGTCGTATATCGCATGACCACTTCGCTTATATCGATCGTTCATAATAAATATTCTCCTACGGAGAATATTTTACACTGAAAGTCAACCGGCTTAAAGCCGGTGGGATTAAACCTGGTGCTGATAACCTAAAATCATGTTGTTCTTCGTCAGAGAACGACAAAAAAGCAAGGCTTGGTATCGTTTACCATCCCTGATAATTTCTTTAAATGCTGCGACTTATGCTTAAGTGCAAGAGGAGATTGGCATGACAGTCGAGACCAATGGAAGAGAGAGTGTTCGGATCGAGGAAATTGCTGACGCTCTTGGGGTTACGCCCCAAACCATCTGGCGATGGAGGCGTAATGGCAGCATCCCCATCAGCAGCAAAAACCGTGGCCGCTTCTACACCACTGAGGAAGTGGAACTCATCCGCCAATTTGCCGAACAGGATTGAGCCAATTGATGACTATTGCCATCAAAAGACTTTGTTTGAAGGTGAGTAGTGTCTTTCTCGATAACAACGCGACAACCGAACCACTTCCCGAAGCCTGGAAAGCCGTTCTCAACGTATTTGGTTCGGGTGTAATGTTGTAGACGAACAACTGGAAGTCAATTGGGATGACTCAGAAACGATATAGAGTGGCCTCGCTTTTCTGCGGGTGCGGAGAACTTGATTTGGGCTTTCTCCAAGAGCTGTGCCTGCCAAAAACATCTTCCGGGATGAGAAACTAGGGAAATCCAGATAGCGAGGATAAAAAGTCCGATGGTGAAGCTGCGGAAAGCAGCCGGTAGATCGGCTGAAAAAAGTAAACTTGAAAAAGAACTCAGGGCAACTTGACACGCTATGAATAACCGCTAGACTTGGGCTTGCCTGGAAAAATTCATGTCAAAGACCGGGAGAAAGGAATCTCTGGATGGGCTTGAATGACAAATACGTCCGCTTCTTGGCTGTGTTCACGGCAATTTTGACAGTTGGACTCGTCGCATACCGCTTCTTTCTTTGGCCTTATAATGGTTGTGAGGATAACGTTGAGTGGCAAACAGGGCAAGACGTACCTTTTTCAACCCAGCCAGAGCGTTCGGACAAGACTTGCTATACCGTCAAACGAGTTATTGACGGTGATACTCTGGTCTTGGATAACGGCGATACCGTTCGGCTTATAGGCGTTGATACTCCAGAAACAAAGCATCCCGAAATTCCCGTCCAACGGTTTGGCAAAGAGGCTTCAGAATTCACTCGACGTATGGCCGAGGGCCGGGAAGTTACGTTGGAATTTGACGGCCCAAGAGAAGGTGTTTACGGGCGAAAATTGGCCTATGTGTTCGTTGGTAAGACTTTGCTTAATGTGAAAATCATTCGACGGGGTTATGGATACGCCTACACTCGCTTTCCACACGCCAGGATGGCTGAATTCATCGAAGCGGAACGACAGGCCAGGTACAAGCAGTACGGTCTTTGGAATTACTCATTGACGGACGGTCGGATCGCGAACCTCGCAAAACGCTATGAGCAGCTAAGCAAGGAGGGAAAAATGTTGCTCGAAAAAACGTGGGACCAATTATTAAAGAAGTATCCTGGCCCAGGAGAACCTGAAACTGAAACTGAACAATGAGTGATAAGAAAACTTTTTATATTCGTCTCGGTGCGACTACTATGGCTGTGATTTTGGTCATGGTGGTGGCCAAGCTGCTCTTTGGGAACTCCGGCGAGTTTCTTGGGGCAGGTCATCAAATGATTTCCTGGCAGGACGCGGCAAACCACTATGGAGAAATCTGTTCCGTCAGGGGAACGGTCGCAATAACTCGCAATGACGGTGAAATATGCCTGTTGAACTTCCATCCTGATTGGAAGAAGCATTTTACCGCCGTTATCTTCCGCGAAAACTTCGGTGCTTTCCCGCCAAACCCTGAGCGATATTATCTCAAAAGGAGGGTCTTGGTTACGGGACGCATCAAGCGATACCGGAACAAGCCCGAGATTATCCTGAAGTCACCGGATCAGATAAAAATCATTGAATGACAAGGCCAAGAGAACGTTCCTTGCCATTGGTCGGCATGAAACCGGAAGATTTTTGTTTTGGGGGTTACTCCGCCAAGACAGGTTCGTAAGAAACGCCGATAAAATCCAGGACTTCGGCTAATCCCAGCTTCTCCATGAAGTATTTGTATTGCTTTGGATGCGTTTGGGCCATTTGTTGAAACCGATTAGGCGATTTTTCCCTGTGAACTCCAAACATGCAAAACATGCAGCCGGTTCTGGAGTATCCCTTGTCATAGATAGAGGAGTACGGGACGTTAAACCGGCGAATATAATCCCAGATATCAGCTTCCCGCCAAAACGATAATGGACTGGATCGCGGGCGGGTCAGGTTAAAGGCGTTGCAGCCATGTTTGTGATAGAGCGATCTGCGATTTGAGCCTTCTGCCGCCATCGTTCCGATATATGTCTTGCGCCCGGTTTTCTTTTCATAGGCGCGTGTTGGGCGCATCTTGAGAATCTCGCAACATTTGTCGGATACCTGAAAGGGAGCGTTGCAGAGCCGTCGCCACTTCTTCGAGATCATGCTCATCGGAGAGAAAGTTCCGTCTTTCCGTATGCCTTCCAGACGCAACCTCTTGGTGTTTGAGCCGCTTCGTGCATGATTGATGCCATGGACGTAACCGGCGATTCGTTTGCTGACAACCGGATACCCGTATCCTTCGAGAACCTCCTTGAAATGCATGGTTGGTTTGAGCCTTTCAACATTTTCAACCGTTTTGACGAAATCGAGTATCTCTGGGAATTCTAGTCCCGTATCGGTAAAAACAGCAGGAACGTCAGGATAAATTTGCCGCACAAGATGGAGTAATACCGTGGAGTCTTTGCCGCCGGAAAAGGATACATATACTTGGCCATCCCAATGTTCGTACCATTCCTTGATGATGCGATTGCTGAGCTTGATCTTGGCGTCCAGTTCCAGGGATTGCAGCTCCTGCAGGTGTTCTCCCATGTCTGATGATAGCTTTTTCTTTGCCATTTCAATTCCCTTGGTCTTGTGAATGGTTGGCGGCTTCGAGGATGGGGTGGTAGCAGTTGTGGGCCAACAGATTTGCGGATATCGGCCGGATTCAACCATGTGCGTAGAAGATTTTTATCGTTTTCGTTTTTTACCGACAGAAATTCTTTTTGAACCGCCCATGTTTTTCACCGTGCCGGAGATACCGATGTGTTGCATTGCTTCGACAGCTTTTTCCAGATTTTTGTGTGGTACTTGGAGTACCTTGTGTTTTACTTTGCTATCGCGCAGTCTTCCGGCAGCCTTTCTCAAGCGGGAAGTGTGTCGGCTTCGCTCGATTTCGGTTGCACAATTTCCACGAAGAGCATCGAGTCGGCGACCTCGTGACAGAGGTACTTCAGTACGTCCATTTTTTCCTGCAGCTGCTTTTTTTGCTTTTTGATGCGATGCCGTTTCAGTCATGAGTTGCTCCTTAGAAAAATCCGAGGCTCACATACAGTATTGAGCCTTCAACCTTTCCGGCATATTGTCATAATTGCGCATTTTTGCATTCTTTTAGAAGCAAGCCGTGGCCCTAACTTCTGGTATTGTCGTAAGTTAAAAAGATATTGTTTTAATCCGTGGCATTGCTTTTCAGGACTGTTATTTGGCGCGCAAATTCGCACCCTGACCACTGTCCTTGCCGAGAAAACATCCACGACTTGACGCAGATTCATCAGCAAACTCCATCTGCGATGGAAAACCGGGAAATCCAGATTTATGAAGGTGAAAAAAGGGCCTGGCAATACTCTGCGGCAAAGCTATCACGGCTGCGAGAAAATACTAACATAAAGATGATAACCACACGAACAACACCCATTTTTCCTGGAATCCAGGAAACAACGGCGATTTTACCCTGAAATGCCGAAACAAAGGATGTTCGTAAATGCTTGAAAATAAAGGCCGACGGAATTTTGTGAGGCACAGGCGAGCAAAAAGTTTCCCGGAGGTGAAAACCGTGATTGAATGATACATGTATTTCTGATAGCGTAATGAGGTTGTTTTCTTTGAAATATCTGCTTAGTGGAGTGCCCATGGATGAGAATCTGCAAAAAGCAATTGCAAGCCTTGTCGAGCGACATGGCATTGAGGTAGATAATATTCGTTCGCTGATTGACGGTTGCCATGCTTTCATATCGCCTTTTGTGCAACGGGGGCTTGCCTCGGCTGATATCTTGAGGGAATTAGGTGATGAGCTGGAAGATGAATTTCAGCCTCCTATAGTCAAATTGGATATGTTCAACGATGTGCCTTTGCCCACGGGCCTGAAAATCGGACATCTTGAGAAAGCGATGAACTACACTGCTTCGATGATAGCCTCCATCAATCGCGATATGTGTCGGGGGATCGGATCCCCGCTGATTCAGTTTATTCAGGCCAACAACTTCAGTGGTATCATCAGTAATATTTTGACAAGTGGTTTGGACAAATACAGCCCATACAAACACAATCACGACCAGCGATTTCCAGACCTGAAGAATGCCGGCGGTATGGGCTTGGAGATGAAGGCTGCCAACAAAGCAGGGAAAGGCGGGGAAAGCCACAACGGTCATGGCGGCTGGCATCTCATTGCCTGCTTCGAACTGGATGAAGAAAACGGAAATATTCAGTTTGTACAGCTTGAGATTGCAGAATTGATTAGCAATCTCGACGAGCCGGAAGGCGACTGGCACTACTGTGGATCAAAAGTCAACGCCAGTGGCAGCAGGCGAACGGAAACATACTACACTACGAACCGGGGCACATGGAAACTTCGGGATGGAAGCGTGTATCTGGACACCGACAAAGTGAACTATAAGCGGTGGCGTCGCCAGGGAATTTCCCTCCCCCCGCATAGTCCGCTGGCGTGATGGTTGCTACTGAATCGAAAAAAGCGTGTCGTGGATAATCCGAAACTGTTGTCGCACTCGTATCTCAGCCAGGCGGGAAATGGTTTCCGCTGCATCATGGTAGTAATCCGCATACCGCTCGACTCCAATTGCGTTAAGCCCCATGGATTCCGCCGCGGCCAGCGTGGAACCATGCCCCATGAAGGGGTCTAGAATTATGCCTTCACCTAATGGTAAGGCAGCATAAACGATGTGCCGCATGAAAGATTGCGGCTTCAGACTGGGGTGAGACGCGATGTTGCGTTCTTCGCGAGGAGTGATTTCACTTTTGATAAGATCACAGAAAGGCCCGTCGGGCAGTCGTCTCAATCCGCCAGTCCCGTATTCTCGGAGACAATCGGATACTTTAAGCGCAGTCGGCCTTCTGAACAACCCCCATGGCTCAAAACAGCCTCGCGGCAACGAACACACTTCAGGAAATTCCCGTTCGGCATTTTTAGGCCTGTCGCCACCGCGCAGGGTCTTTACGATTCGGATGATTTCACCCCGAAATTCCAGCCCCGCAGCTACCAGCGATTCGTAAACCATTTGTGACAGAAACGTATTGGTGGCAATGAATATATGTCCACCTGGCTTTAGCACGCTAAGAGCAAGCCGTCCCCATTCCTCAAAGAACCGTTTCAGCCGTTCGCGTTCAGAGGGATTAAGAGCGGTAAACCGGGGCAGCGGAGAGCGTTGATGACCGTCCAGAACCGGTGGCAGCCGCCAGACTCCGCCATTACCGTTAGCCCGTTTCTCCAACTGATCGAAGTCATATTCTTTGACTCCATAAGGCGGGTCGGTCACGATAGCATGGATACTTTCAGGGGTAATTCGTCCCATCCACTCGAGGCAGTCCGCATGAACCGCCATCGTGCCACCAATGGCTTGGTAGTCGTAATCCATGCCGAATTGTTCCAAATTGCAGTTCATAATCGCGTTTTCGTTATCGTTGGAACAATATCACTTTGGGATCGGTCCATGTACGACACCTTTACCACAACCACACCGGAATTGCCAGTTCAAAAGGCTACCAACACGCGACAGATTACCATAATCATGCTCGATGTGGATTCTTGACACAGGATAGTAATAGGCCAAAAAGCGGCATAGGTGGTCGGATGGGGTTTGGGAACCGCGATGTAAAGGGCTAAATGCCCAAAACTACCTTTCTTCTCCTGTCCCTACCGAAAGTTCCATCTGCGATGGAAAACTGGGAAACCCACTTGAGAGTTGAATCCGCGTTTCAAAAAAATCTTTTTCTTCGGGATTTATTCTTGACGTTGGCCTAACAGGTCGCTAACCTGTTTCTGTCCGGCGAATCCCGCCTGATTTCGGGTAGTGGGCCGACCGGATTTTGTTA
>JAIORC010000347.1 GCA_021108335.1 Phycisphaerae bacterium | reverse complement strand
GAGAGAGTTGATGTCTGAGTACCTTGGAAAAACCAGTTTGCGCATAGCCTTTGCGCTTGGATTAAGCATGTTTTTTGCCGTGACGGCTCAAGCGGATGAATATGAGGTATATCTGCTCGGCGGGCAGTCCAACGGTGACGGCCGGGGTTTGAATACCGAGCTTCCGTCCAGCCTTCAAAGTATGCAGACTGACGTGCGGATTTATTATGACGATCTGTTCGACGGCACGCCGCATAATCCCAAGTGGCAGGACCTGAGGCCGGGACTCAGCGGAGGCTATCTGGCTGCCGGTTCCGGTGGTACGGATAAGTTCGGCCCGGAGGTTTCGTTCGGGCGAACCCTGGCCGACGCGAGGCCGACCCAAAATATCGCCATTATAAAATACTCTCCGGGCAGTACGGATTTGTATTCCGATTGGAAGGCAACCGATCCCACAGGCCCAATGTATCAGAATTTTCTGGGGCACGTGAATGATGCTTTGGACGACCTCACCAATAACGGCCATACGTATACCGTCTCCGGCATGTTGTGGATGCAGGGTGAGAACGATACGGCTACTTCTGCCATGGCCAATAGTTACGAGGCAAACCTGACCAATTTCGTCAATAATGTTCGCACCGACCTCGGCGTAGCGAACATGCGGCTGGTAATCGGGCAGATTAACGCGACAAAGGATCGGAGCGGCTATTATTCGCCACCGTCCGAGGATGGCGGGCAAGTGATCCAGCAGGCCCAGGCAAACGTCAGCCAGAGCGTCTCGAACGCCCCGCTGGTCGTTACGCAAGACCTGGGGCTACAAGCCGACCTCACGCACTACACCGCCTCCGGCCAGCGGGCTTTGGGCGAGCGGTTCGCCAACCGGGTGCTGGTCGATGCCACGTCCAGCGGCAGTACGGTTGGTTACTGGCGTTTCGAGAGGTCGCAGGGCTATGCCAGCGACGTCGGCGGAAACTGCCTGACCCTGACCAGGGGCGACGGGAATAATACTATTACCGACGAACCGACGGAAGCAACATTGCCGGGTTCCGGGGCAGGGGCGCATTTCGGCGATCCGATTCCGCAGACCGGCGCATCCAACGCATACGCGGCAAGTTTCGACGGCAGTAACCATTTCAGGCATGCCGATGACGGCAGGTTCGCCGTCTCCGACTTCACCATAGAGGCATACGTTCGCAAGGCTGGCACTGCTACCCAGGCGATCGCCTCGCAGTACTACAACTCCGGCGACGCCGACGAGCGAAGCTGGATGCTGTTCGTTCGGAATGAGACGGGTTATGGCGACGAGAACAGAAAACTGGAGTTGGCTTTGAGCGATGACGGGACATCTGCCAGTACCATTACCATTAACTCCGGTCTTGATATTATGACAGGGACGGACTACTTCATAGCGGTGTCGTTTGACGAGTCGAATCAGGCCGGCGGCGTAACTTTTTACGTCAAGAACCTTGAAACCGATACGTGGCAGACGGCGACGCTGGGCCATGGCATCGACTCGCTGCATGATTCGGCCGGTAATTTCAACATCGGCGCGGCCAGTAACGACACGATTGGATGGGACGGCTTGATTGACGAGGTACGCCTCTCCAATGTAGTTCTGGGTCAGGATGATATGCTGGCATCCATTCCTGAGCCGGCGACGATGGCGTTGTTGATACTCGGCCTGCCGTTTGTCCTTCGCCGTAGAAAGGAAGTAGAAAGGAAGTAGAAAGGAAGTAGAAAGGAAGTAGAAAGACCGTAGCTTCGTTCTTTTTGTTATATCGTATTTCTAGAACCAGCCGCTGACAATCCTGGCTATATCCTGCCATGTCAAGGCGACGAAAAGTCCCAATATCAGCACCAGGCCGGCCATCTGGATGATGTTTACGATCTTGATCGGCAGGGGTTTGCCGCGAAGTTTCTCCGCGATCAGCAACACGGCATGGCCGCCGTCGAGAACCGGCAGCGGTAAAAAGTTGAAGGCTGCGACGGCTGCGGAAATTACCGCCATCAGGTAGACCAGATTCAGCAGGCTGTGGCGGGCAGCCATGATCGCCACCTGCCCGATGCCTACAGGCCCGCGAAGTTGATTGGTGGAAACCGAGCCGCGAAACAGGCTGCTCAGCGTCTGGTATGTGCTGGCTACCAGCCGGTAAGTCTCTTTGGTGCCCCAACTTATCGCCGCAAGAGGGTTGTCGTGTTTGATTGTCGTCATCAAGGGCCTGAAGTCAACCCCTTTGAGAATAACGTACTTGTAATCGTCGGACTGGAAGTCGTTTTTCGTGAGTTTGCCGAATTTGTAGGTTTTTTCCGCATTGCCGAGCCGTGCGGTGATGGTTATCTCCTGGCCCTGCAACTTCTTGAGGGCTTCGAGCAGGTCGATCCAGGAATGGATTTTCTGCCCGTTGATGGCTTTGAGTTCCGCGCCGGCTACCACACCGGCCTTGGCGGCTGGCGAGCCTTTCCTAACCGAGGCGACCACCAGATGCTCCAGGTCCATACTTTGGCCGACACCCACAAGGGCTTGGCCATTTTTTTCCCGCGGCGAAATTTCCATCGAAACGTTTTTGCCGTCCCGCAAAACGGTGATACGCGTTTTGTTGCCGATTGTTTTTTTGCTGATGTCGAGAAATTCCCGCAGCGTGGGGGTTGGCCGATCCCCGTACCGCTGGGTAATATCGCCAATCTGCAGACCCGCCGCCTCGGCTGGGGTGTCCCGTTCAATGGGGGTACTTTTGAACATCGAACAAATCCTCAGCCGCGGCGTCATGCCGAGGATATCCAGATTTGTGAAATATCCGCCGCCGGCAATTTCGTCACGCTTTCGCAATTCGGTTTTGCCATCAATCTTCAGGGCTATTTCGCTGGGGTCAACGGTCAGTTTTCGCCCGGTTTCCGTCTCGATTTCCTGCTTTTTGTCGGGATTGTCCGCCAGTATCGTCGCCTTGAGCCGCTTGCCGTCGGCAAGGTACAGAACGTTGGCAGAGCAGGAAATAAAGGGCTTTTCCGTGAAAGTTATCGTCTTGATTTTGCCGGTGGTTTTGTCCAGCCGTTCCACGGTAACCTCAACCGGCTTGGAGGTGAGGTTTTTCTTTATTGGTTCAAGCTGCCAGGCGCGGCTGATTTTTTTGCCGTCAATCGCGACGATTTTGTCATCCGCCTGAAATGGGCTGGAAGTTCTGGTGTCCGGGTTTTCACTTACCACGAGGGTCGTCGCCGGGACAATGCCGAATTTCGGCATATCCATTTGCGGGGTGAGTTTCACGCCCATGGTCGCCTTGCCGATATACTCCTTGCCGTCGATCTTGCGTCGGAAGGTGACGGGGAAGGTTTCGCCTTTGTCGGCCAGGCTCGCGACCATCTGGATGTCGATAAAGCGGTCGACCGGATCGCCGTCGAGGCTCAGTATCGTATCGCCGGGCTGCAAGCCGACCCAGGCGTTGGGGGCTTTTTTGTTCGGGTTGGCAGCGGCGGGGGGGGCGTCGCCTTCCCATGTAATGGCGATTTTCGATGCGGGGAAGTCAGCCGCTGCAGCGCCGACGACCGGGGCGGGATAGTCCTTGCCGATCATGCAGACGATGACGAACAGGATCGCCGCCAGGATGACGTTCATTACCACGCCGGCGGAGATAACGACCATCCGCTTGCCGACCGTGGCTGCGTTGAACGAGCGGGGATCGACAGCCGGCTGCTCCTGGCCGTCTTCGGCAGCTTTGTCAGGGTCTTCCTGCGGGGCGAAGTCTTCCTGGCCTAGCATTTTTACGTATCCGCCGAGCGGCAGGGCGCAGATGCAGAAGTCGGTCTCGCCCCTGACAATGCCGAACAGCCGCGGGCCCATGCCCAGGGCGAACCGTTCGACCTTAATGCCAGCCCAGCGGGCAGCCATGAAATGTCCCATTTCGTGGATGAATACCACCAGGTTCAGCCCGATGAGAAACTGAACGAGCGGCCAGAGGATATCGGTTAAAATATACGATACGGCAGGTAGAAACGTTTCCATTAGGTTCCTCAAATGTCGAAAAATGTTGAACGGCATGGTTACAATCTGCCGTGTCGGTTATCAATTCATAATCTTTACTGTGGCATAAGGGCCAATACTTGCTGCCTGGCCCAGGCGTCCGCAGCCAGCAGGTCGGGTAGTGTAACACTTTCTTCGGAAAAATCAGCCTTTTTTCTCGCGTGAGAATGTTCGTCGAGCCACTTTTTCAGCGTGGTTTCGACGAAATCGACGATTTTGCCGAATTTAATTCGTCCAGTCAGGAAGGCTTCGACGGCGGCTTCGTTTGCGGCGTTGAGTACCGCGCCGCATGCGCCACCGTGTCGGATAATTTCGTAGGCCAGGTTCACTGCCCGTGCGTTTCGGCCCGTTACCGGCTTAAACGTAAGGCTGCCGATGTCGGCAAGGTTCAGCGGGGCGACGTTCCGGGCGGGCCGGTCGGGATATTGCAGGGCGTAGGCGATGGGCAGTTTCATATCCGGCTTGGCTAGCTGGGCCATCACCGACCCGTCGCAGAATTCCACCAGCGCGTGGATGATGGATTGCGGGTGGATAACCACCTCGATCTGCTCCGGCGACAGGTCGAACAGCCAGTGGGCCTCGATTACCTCCAGCACCTTGTTCATCAGCGTGGCGGAATCTATCGTAATTTTCCGGCCCATTTCCCAGGTCGGGTGGTTCAGGGCGTCAGCGGCGGTAGCGGTGGCGGCTTGCTCGTCAGACCAGTCCCGCAGCGCCCCGCCGGAGGAGGTGATAATCACCCGGCGGACTTCGCTGCGTTTGCCGGACATCATACACTGGAAGATTCCGGCGTGTTCGCTGTCGACGGGCAGGAGGTCTACGCCGGCTGCGTGGGCGGCCGGCATTACAATCTGCCCGGCGCAGACCAGCGTTTCCTTGTTGGCCAGGGCGATGGTCGCGCCGGTTTCGATGGCGGCGAGGGTCGGCGCGAGGCCTGCTGCTCCGACAACCGCGCTGACGACGATATCCGGGGCGGATTTGCGAACCAGTTCGCACATAGCCTCCGGCCCGGTTAGCAGTTCCGTGCCGGCGGGCAGTTGCCCGGCCAATTGCGACTCAGCCTGGGGGTCGGCGATGGCGACCACGGCAGGGGAGTATTGCTTTGCCTGGTCGGCGAGGGTTTCCCAGTTGCGCCCGGCTCCCAGGCCACAGACGCTGAAGCCTGACGATTCGTCCAGGACGTCCAATGTCTGGGAGCCTATGCTGCCGGTCGAACCCAAAATTGCCACTCGCTTCGCCAAACGTATCATCCTCGCGGAAATATCCTGAGCCACCCAAAAAACGCACAGGTTGCAAACCTGTGCCACCCAACGGCACTATATATCGTGGCACAGGTTTGTAACCTGTGCAAAACCCGTGCCGCCCAAGCGAAACATTTTGCCATAAACCCGGTCGATATGCAACCGCGGCAGTCCTCATTGTAATAATCCGCGGTTCGTTCTATAATCCGGCCATGACTTACGAAATTCAGAAAGACGAGTTGATTCATCGCAGTTACCTCTTCGACGTGCGACGGCTGGACTTGCGTGCGCCGGGCGGCGAGACTATCCAGCGGGATATGATCCGCCATCCCGGGGCGGCGTTGGTGCTGCCGGTGCTGGACGATGGTTCGATAGTGATGATTCGCAATTACCGTTACCCGGCTGGGGCGGTTATCTGGGAATTGCCCTGCGGCACGCTGGACGATGGTGAGGAGCCGCTGGCCTGTGCCGTGCGGGAATTGACGGAGGAATCCGGATATACCGCGACGCAGTGGGAAAAGTTGGGGGCGTTTTATTCCTGCCCCGGTTACAATGACGAAGTTATCCACGCGTACCTGGCCAGGGATTTGACAGCCGGGCCTCAGGAGCTGGAGAGCTACGAGGACATTTCCGTGGAGGTTCTCCCGGATGCGAAGGTGCGGCAAATGGCAGCCAATAACGAAATCGCCGACGCCAAAACACTGGCGGTACTGAACATATATTGGGTGAAGCAAATGACTAATGTCTAATGACCAATGTCTAAAAACTGATTAGTAGGGTCTGGTACTCCGTTCCAGAAAAAATAATGGGTGCCGTGGCGGGAAGCGAAGCTTTCAGCCACGACGTAACTATTGCGAGAAAGCCCCTTGGGGGGCACCCAACAATTCAATAGGGACGGAGTACTAGTGGAGTAGGTAGTAGTTAACAGGGTGGGCGATTTCGTCCATGCGTTTTATTATGGGAATTGGAAACAGACAACATTGGTATGGCGGTAATCGCGGCGGCAACTCCGGCGGTGGCGGCTATCGCGAAGGCGGCGGTGGTTTTGGCGGCGGCATGGGCGGCGGTGGTGGGGGTGTAACGTTCGGGTTGCCCAAGCCTACCCCCGTAGTCAAATGGCTGATGATTATCTGCGGCGTGGTTTTTCTGCTGCAGATAGTCGTGTCGCTCGTAACAAAAACTCCTCTTGACAGAGTTGATCCGCTAACAGTGTACTTTGGCGCGACCGGTGGTGGGTGGTGGCAGATATGGCGTTACGTTACGTTTCAATTTCTGCACTCCACCGGTGGGATATTTCATATTGCCTTGAATATGCTGGGGCTTTATTTTCTCGGTACGCCGCTGGAGCAGCGGTGGGGCGGGCAGCGGTTTTTGCGGTTCTATCTGACGTGCGGAGTGGTGGCTGGGATTGCCTACGTGCTGATGACACGGCTGTTGCTGCCGACGCCGTTATGGGGCATACCGCTGGTCGGGGCGTCGGGTGGCGTGTATGGCGTTCTGCTGGCCTGTGCGATTCTTTTTCCGCATATCAGGCTTATATTGTTTATCTTTCCCGTGCCGATTCGTCTGGCGGCGGCGATTGTTTTCGGCGGAATGATTTTCGTGGTGCTTACGTCGCTTGGCAATGACAATAACAATAACAGTGTAATGAGAAATCCCGATTTCTGGTCGCAGGTCGCCCACCTTGGCGGGGCGGTAGCGGCGGCGGTGTGGATATGGGTGCTGCCGAAGCTCAAACTATACTCCGCCGAGGTGAAGCAGAATGCCGAAGCCGGCGCGTGGGAGAAAAAAGTTCGCGAGCAACAGGCAGGGCAGGCGCAGATAGATCGCATACTGGACAAAATCCAGCAGGAAGGCATTTCCAGCCTGACCGGCAAAGAGAAACGAATTCTCCAGGACGCCACCGAAAAGCAACGCGAAGAAGACAAGCGAATCAATCGAATGTAATTGTGGTCTGGTGGCACAGGTTTGTAACCTGTGCCGTGGTGGCCTGGAAAGGCCACCACGCGAAAGTTGGGTCGCCATGATGAATCCGTAGCAAGCATGCTTCTGCGAGCAGAAGCATGGCACCCAGCCCAGAAAAGAATATCGGGTGGCATGGTCAGCGGTGAAGCCGATGGCCATGAAAGATAGATACACGACGGCGGATGGTATGTTGGGTGGTTTTGAGAA